>DAOTWI010000695.1:0-6031 GCA_034436075.1 Roseiflexus sp. | reverse complement strand
GGGAGCGACGAGCGCCGCCACCGGGCAGGTGTTGAGCAGTGGGCAGTCGGCGCAGGTCGGCGCCTCTTTGTTGGCGCAGAAGCGTCCCAGCAGCGCATTGACGATCGCGCCGCGCACCGCAGCCCCGGCGTTGTCGTCGAGTTCGAGGGGGGTGACGGCGGTGAAGGTGATATGCAGATGGTGCGTGAGAAAGGTCATGGGAGGTCTCCTGGCAATTGGTCTTCAAAGAGTAGTAACCCGAGATCATCGTCATATTCGGTTAATGCCACGCTGACCCGCTCGATGGCGTGTTCCGAAGCCGGATTGCCGGAGCGCATCTTGCCTTTTTGAGCGAGCATAGCGTACTGCCAGTGGGCTATACTGACCATCAATGACTCAGCCTCGACGAATTGACCGGTATTCATCAGTTCAAAGAATTCGTCCTCGAATCGCTGAGGCAGAACATCGATACTATCAAATGCCTGATAGAAGAGATCTTCCAGGTCTTTATCAGCATTGAAAGCGACTAAAGGGCGGAGGATGCTCACCTCGAAGTCATCTGCATACTGATTGTATTCCTGGAGCCAGGATTGTTTATAGTCGCCAGCATATTGGTTGTAAATAACGTTCAGCCAGTTGCTGACTGCACTCTCGTCGATAATCTGGCCATTCTTTTCCTCCAGAAGCCGAAGGGCGCCATGCAGGAGTCGCAGATCATAAGGACGCCGATCTTTTTCTGGAACTGGTTCCCGAAAGATGTGTACGGGTGCAATGAGCGGGTTTCCAGCGGCATCCCGGCGTCTACTGCGATTGACACGACCAAACCGCTGGATAAGGGCTTCGAGCGGCGCTGGATCGGTGTAGATCGTATCGAGGTCGATGTTGAGACTGACCTCAATGACTTGAGTTGCCACGAGCACGATTGGCTGGCGGTTATCGGAGGTCATACCGCATGCGCGCTGCACAACGCGCTCGCGCTCAATCCGGTCGCGGGCATTCAGCCGACTGTGGAGCAGAACAATATGTGCGTCGAAACCCAGAGCAGTGCGAAGTTGTCGCCACATATGCTGGGCGCGAGCGACGGTATTGCAGCAGACGAGCACAGATCGTCCGGAAGCGGCTTCTGCGGTGATACGCTGAATATGGCGTGATTCCTGCATATCGCCGTCCAGCAGGTGAAGTCGATGGCGTTGGAATGCCCGAAAAATCTCTGATGAGGCGCGGATCTCTTGAAAGGTGTCAAGCGCTTCGTGGAGCTTATCTTTTACAAGATCGGGAAACGTTGCCGACATAACGAAGAATCGCGCGTGATAGTGTTGTTTCAGGTAGCGTGCAAGCATGAGAATGAGCGCCAGCCGCTTTGGTTCATAGGCGTGCACTTCATCGAGGATGCATGCGCTATTCCACAGATCGCTCAGGATCGTCTCATATCCCTTGAGCCGGTAGCATGCCTTCAGGATCTGATAGGGACTCAAAACTCTGATTGGATAGTAGTTAAGTTCTCCCTGCTGTTTCTTTGCACGGGCGCGCTGGGCAGCGAAACGAGGATCGTCACCGTCTTCGATTGAAATTCGATACAGCGCCTGGACTGCCCGGCTGTGCTGCAATCCCACCAGTCCCGCAAACAGTGAGTCGAGACGCGCATACATGGCATTCATGCTTGCCTGGAATGGCAGCATATAGAGGATGCGCGCTGGTGGAGGCGCCGCTGTGCTGAATGCCCACAGCAGCGCCGATTCCGTTTTACCGCTGCCGGTGGGCGCTATCAGGACGGTATGTCCAGAGGTGTGGGCGCTGATTGCTTGATGGGGATGGAGCATCGATGGAGACCATCCCAGGCGACGGACGATCTCCGGTGCATTGACGCTCCGAAGGTCGGGCAGCGAACCTGTGTGTGCCGAAGCGTTGTGATCGGCGTTGATGATCAATCCGCGCAGCGCCAGGGTCACTGTTGCCTGAGTGCGAAAGGTCGGCATCGTCAAGTCATCGACGAAACGCCGATAGGTCTTGAGCGCCTGCTCGATCAACGCAGCGCCATTCGTGCGAATCAGCGTTACCGCCTGTTGCTGAGGCCGCAGATCCAAACGTTCAATACCGTAGTGTTCCAACGCGAAGTCATTGAACCATCTGGGCGCTTCGGCATCAAGCCATTGCCAGAGTGCATCGAGCGGCGCTGCTGCGATTTCTTGGGCAAGGACCCTGACAGCATCCCCTTGAGGCTTGTACAGGTCACGAATGACGTTTGCATCTTTATGGTGTGACACGATTGCTGCAACGATCCAGCGATAATCATCCTGTTGTGGGTTCGGGAAGAGCCAAGGAAGAAACGCCAGCGACCCAACCTCGTGGCGATGGGACCAGCGCGCACCGCCACGCAGCATACGCTGGAAGCCGCCCGCTGCTTTGCCAAAGTCGTGGAGCAGGCAGGACCAGAAGAGCCGATGCCACAGGCGCGGACTGCCAGCCTGTGCCGGAAGATCAGGGCGTAGTCGCATTTGATCCACCAGACGCTCGACAACATGCCATGTGTGTTCGTAGAGCGTCTCACCATCGCTCTTTGCGAGGAGATCGGTCAGGTATACTGGCGTTTGCATCTCCTACCCCTTATCGACGAAGCGGTGCCAGACCACGGCGCGGTAATGACCGCGATATTGCGGCGCCGTCGGATCGCACCAGTCAGGTTGCAGTTCTCCCATTACTTGCAGGTCAGACGCGAGCACCCGGTCGTTTAGCATCAGATATTGGGCAAATGTCGGATGACGACGTTGCTGGTAATCGAGCAGTTGCGGCATCATCACCGCGACTCCGCGCCGGGTCGCTGTCCCCATGCTGATCGGCAGCAACGTATGCTCGTAGTAAACCTCGGAGCGGTGTTCGAGCGTCACGATCTGAATGGATCGCGGCGGGTAGGCGCACAGATCCTGTGATCTGCCGAGTATGACTGTATAGCGCGGACTCTGGAATGCGGATGCGAGATCAAGCCGGTTCAGATAGAGCGTCAGACGCGGACGAAACAGGAGTTCGCGCTGAAACGGATTGACCGTGCTCTCACCGAACCGCGAAACGTCGGGATACCCGCGTGCTGAAAGTTCTTTCCGCCGTTGTGTTGAAACCGGTTCCATGCCTCCGCCAGCGTGAATATGCTCGAGATCAACGAATTTTCCCTCGTGGGTGAAGTGATAGGCGAACTGCAATCCTTGCGGGTCAATCCAATCACCGACTGCACTGCAGATATGCCCGTAGATGGTTGCTGGCGGCGGCATCTCAAACGTGGGTTGTGCGATCCACATAAAGTGTGGATAGCGGAACGACGTGACATCGCCGACCAGTTCAATGCGGAGCGCCTGCATCGTTTCCATAGCGCTACTCCATCCAGGCGGGATTCTTGCTTAGGTCACGGATCAATGTCTCGAATGCCTGCCGGGGATGGCTCACCTGCACACGCTCCGGGTCGAGAGCGTCCAGTTTCTCGCGTTCGTCGTCATGGAACCCTTTTACCCAGCCGACATACACCGGTGAAAGGAGTTCATCGTGGAACACGTCCAATGCCTCTTGCAGCGCTTCGAGGTTGGCGACCGGCATACCGCGTTTTTCACCCTTCCCTTCGACGATGACATACGGAAAGATATTGTTGCCGCCTCGAGTGACAGCCAGCACCACAACCGCTGGTGCGACTGCGGTGTAGTGGATCGTCTGCTTCGCGCCGCCTTCCATGCGCGCCATACCCTCGAGAAGGGTTTGCACGCGCCTAATGCGCTCATCGAGGGGCAGGCGATAACTCTGTTCTTTTTCAAGGGGCAGAAGACCTTTCTGTTTTGCCTCCTCGATACGGATGTCGTCCAGATGGCGGAACCCCGTCTTGCGACGATAGGTGAAGGTGCCACATGCACCGAGGTTGAGCGAAAAGAGACCTTTGAGCGTTGTCCGATAAAACTGATGTTCGTGTGGCACCGGATCACCATCGTGCCGCGACATGGCGCCAAAATCGTCGGTAATGGTCACCGGCGCGATGCTGACCAGGGTACCGACACGGAACGGCGCTGCGCGCGTGAGGGTCACTCCTTCAGTCAATGGCGTTTCGACCGCGCGAGAAGCGTCGGCGGCACGCGCCTCACGCGCCGCCTTTTTTGTCGAAGGTGCGCGCATATACCCAAAGAGATCGTCATCCCAGTAGCGGATCGGGTTGGCGTCGGTGTAGGCGACTTTTTCCTCACGGAAGATTGGCGATGCCTGCCATCCAGTCTCCGGCATGGTTTCGAGGGTCGTGCGCAGCCAGTAGCGGAATGCTTGCGCTGATACATAAGGATACATTTCGCCAGTTCGCGTGCGAATCGCTTTGACCGCGACCGTGTTGTCCGTGCGTGCACCAGGGGCCGCACCAGCGTTGTTGAGTGCGGAAGCTGGTGCATCGATCAGCAGTAGTCCATTGATGAATGCCATAATCAGGTCCTCCAGAGAAGTATCGATGAATTCTATGCCGCGTCACTACCAGTCGTGTCGGGTGGGGCGCTAATAACCTCGCTCAATTGCGTGATCGTACCGCGTTCGTAGAGCCGCTCGATGATACGAATGAGCAAGAGATCGCGCGCCAGTATCCATGTGTACTGATTGTCGCTGTTCTCGAACACTGCCAGAAATTCATCCAGTGTGAACAGCGGTCCCATGGACGGGGCCACGCGATAATCGGCGCGAATCAGGCGTGTGCGCAAGTCCTGGTAGTCCTGACCGCGATTGCCGCCGTACAACAGGGTGCGAAACAGTTGCTGATCATTCTGGATGTCGATGTAATCCGCCAGACGATCTGCCATGGTGCGAATGGCGTCGATACGATGTTCTTCCACGTTCATCACCTCCTTGAGAAACAGGTTTGTCAGCGACCAGGAAACAAGGTCGGCTTCAGTAAGCAGGTTATAGGTCGCACGCGGATCGTTTTTGGCTTTACTCTTCTGCACCTGCGGCATCCGCAGAATGTAGGTGCGCAGAAAACGGCGCGCTTCGCGCGGGAGATCGAACAGGTCCTCGTATAGAACATTTCGCTGCTTCGAGAAACCGAACTCATCGCGTTCAGGGCTATCGGTCTGCTCTTCCCAGGCGCGCCGGACGATCCGCTGCCAGGCGTCGCGGTGCGTCGCCTCGGTCGCCAGCGCCAGAAAACGCATCATCTGGAGTGGCAGATGGTACATATCGACCGCTGGCTTTGTACCGTAATTCGTCATGTGATAAGCGGTGATCGAGCAGAGTTCGAAATCCAGGCGTTGTTCCTCTGCACGCAGCAGTTGCTCGATGATCTGTGTTTTGGGATGCTTGACATCATCGTACTTGTCCGCCTGCGCCTTCAGGCTAAGGTAGCGCCGATTGGCTTCGAGCGCCTGCACAGCGAATCTGAAGGTGACATCAGGATTGTCGGCATGGACGAACAGCAGACGTCCCTCACATTTCAGGCTTCCCAGCGGCAGTGCCTGGATTGCCAGCAACGCCAGACCGGAAACTGGCAGTCCGCTTTCCCCCTCGGCGAAAAAATTGAAACCGTCCTCCGGTCCGATCATAGGAATTGCCTGGCGATGAACACGCAGGGTGGCAGGGAGTCCTGAAAAAACACACCGGTCGTTGCGAGCAGCATCTGCTACTTTCCAGCTCAACAGAACCGAACGGGCATACGCAATTCGTTTTTCTGGTTGTTTATCGAACGCTGGCTGAGTGAATCCCGAGTTGGGAAAGACGATCGTGAGAAACGACTTCATTGGATTCTTGGTGTACTCGTGCTCGATGTATTCGGCGATCTTTTCCAGATCTCCATCTGTCACTTCGGCAGGATCAGACTTTTCGGCGAAGGCGGTGATCGTTGCCACCCCAACATCAAGGAGGGGGTGTCCTGTGTATGTGAGCATACGCTTCTCCCTAGCATTCAAAAGCTGGTTTCGGTTCATATAAACTGGATATATGGCGACGTGCTTGCTTCCTACGTTCTTTGACGCCTTTTCCAGGAAGATAAGACCTTTCTGACGTCACAATTTCATCCATCCCCGCAGAGACGCTGCATTGCCACGTCTCT
>DAOTWI010000694.1:0-2293 GCA_034436075.1 Roseiflexus sp. | reverse complement strand
AGGCGCAACCCGGCGCGCACCGCAGCGGCGAGCGCCGGACCGCTCGCAATCTGCGCCATGCGTCGCTGCTCAGTGATTTCGCGCAGCGGCATCTCAACAATGGCAGGGATCGGGTAGGTGTAGTGAGGCATCAGGATGTGAGAAACCCTTTCAGTTTTTCGAGCAGTTTGTCGTGATCGCGCGTTTCACATTCCCAGACGATCAGGACATTCCAGCCGAGATATTCCAGTTTTTGCAGATGCTCCCGGTCGCGGATCATGTTGCGATCGAGTTTTTTATTCCAGTATTCGGTATTACTTGTCGGTCGCGCGGCGTGGGGGCACCCTTCGTGCTGATGCCAGAAGCATCCGTGAATGAAGATAATCTTCTTGTGGCGCGGCAACACAATATCAGGCTTGCCTGGCAAATCCTTGCGATGGAGGCGAAACCGATACCCCATTCGATGCACCAGCGAGCGCACCAGGCGTTCCGGCGACGTATTTTCGCCGCGAACCTTCGCCATAATGCGGCTGCGCTCTTCTGGCTGAAAGACATCTGGCATGGCTTATCGCGCTCGTTTGATCACAGTCCACTTTGACTCGGTGACGATGGCGCCGCCTCGCTTCCAGATGGTTCGTCGTTCGACATTGGGACCTGACATTCGCACTTCAATTCCGATTCCGTTATCTTGCCTTGCTTCTTCAAATAATCGAGGACCGTCTCGATGAACCTGCGCCGTTCGCGGGTCGCAGCCGCCTGTGTCCCGCGCAGACGTTCAATAGCCGCTCGAAAGAGACCAGATCGCCAGAATTCATCCGCATTCATACCGTGGCTTCCGATCGCCGGCGCCTACGCTTTCAGCGCTTCGACGTAATCATCAATCAGTTGTGTGACCGGATAACTCACAGAGAATGACTGACGGACGCACTGACATGAACTGAGACCTCCTCGTTCTGCGCGATAGACATCGCCAGCGGGCGCAGAATATGTTCTTCGAGCCACGAAACGACCGGCACGACAACCGCGTCGCCCATGACATGATACCCATCATTATACCGTTCCGGCAACCAGTACCTGTCGGGCAAGCCCATCAACCGCGCCGCTTCGCGCACCGAAAGCAGGCGCGAGCGGACGACATCTCCCTCGACGACCAGAATCGTCTGCCGGCTCGAACCGCCAGCTGGCGTTCGCAGACACCCGCTGACGCCGTCGAACCGCACCTCGGCGCGCTGGCGCTTGGCTCCATCCTGAACGCGCGTTCGCTTGTAGATTGTGCCGATGGAGCGGCGCCCGGTTGATTGTGCGTGATGCACTTTGGCAAGATTGACCGGGGACATCAGGGACAGGAGGCGCTGCGTTTCTTCCTGGCTATGCCAGGAGACGCCAATTGGCTCAGGGTCGATCACATCGTGAAGGTGGAGCGGCGCCCGGTCAGGCAATGGGAGATTCCACCAGATCCATGAGTCGCGCATGGATGGCGAAAGATGAAGGTAGGCGCGAACAACCGGGACTGAATGCCATGCCGCGCGCGGCGTGGACGTAATCAATGCATCCGGTATCGTCACGTGGTCCTTGATTGCAACGATGAAAAGCCGTGGCCGCGATTGAGGAACGAAATGCATGGCGTCCGTGACCATCGCTCCCAGTCGGTATCCCTGCGCGGCAATCACAGAGACCAGCTCCTGAAAATCGCGTCCCTGGTTGGCGGTGAGCAGTCCCACGACATTTTCGATAGCAATGATGGGCGCTGCGCGTCCTTCCCTATCGAGCGCAGCGATCAGGTTCCAGAAAGACCAGAACGTGCCGCTGCGTTCAGCGCGCAGCCCGCCGCCCTTCCCCGCGAGCGACAGATCCTGGCAGGGGAACGACGCCCACGCCAGCAGCGCACGACCCGGCAGCATATCCGTTGTGACGCGATGAATATCCTCAACGACCAGTTCCGGCGCGCCGGAGAAGTTGCGGCGGTACACCTCCGCTTTCTTTTCGTCGATGTCGTTGGCGAACAGGCAGGTCCGTTGCAGTCCCAGACCGAGTCGCGCAAGGCCGCCGCCAGCGAAGAATTCGTAGAAGGTCAGGCTGGTCATGATCGGCGCTCATGAATGTCACACGGAAACGTGTATGTATTCTAACACTTGTTCTGCTTGCGCGCAACGCCGTGTGATAGCCCGTTTGTACCACGTTCGGGATCAGCCGTCAAGGGGGTCTATTCCCGCTCATAGCGCAGGCTGGCGCGCGCAACACGTTCCAATGTCGCATACAGGCGCGCTTCGAGCGCGGCGTCCTGCGTCTCGTCGAGAGCGCCGGTGAGCCGATC
>DAOTWI010000693.1:0-4071 GCA_034436075.1 Roseiflexus sp. | reverse complement strand
CAGCGCGCCCAGCGTGACGATCAGCCACCCTGCCAGACGCCAGCGCATTCGTTGCGACATGCATCACTCCTCTGCTGGCGGAATATCGTTCAACGCCATGCGGCTCTCCTCGTGACGCTCCAGATCGCGCCAGACGATACAGCGTTGCGCGCATTCGTCCGCACCGACCACGACGACAAACCGCACCCCGCGACGCGCGGCGTCGCGCAGATTGCCGCTGATGCCGCGCATCCGCACGTCGGTCATCGCTGTGTACCCGCGCACTCGCAGCATACGCGCCACTTCCAGAGCGTAGGGGTAACTGGCGTCGTCGGTTGCAGCCACCAGCGCAACCGGAGGGCTGGAAGGGACGGCAACCGGCGATGCAGCCGCTACCACCCGTTCCAGACCATACGCAAAACCGACGGCAGGGGTCGGCTGGCGCCCGCCCAGTGCGCTCACCAGGTCGTCGTAGCGCCCGCCGCCGCACAACTGCAAGCCATCGTCGGCATAGATTTCAAAGATCATCCCGGTGTAGTAGTGCAACCCGCGCCCCAACCCAAAATCGAGCCGCACCTGATCCAGCGCCACCCCGTGCGCCGCTGCCAGGTGCAGGATCGCACGCAATTCGTCGAGACCATGTACGGCATAATCGCGCAGCGCCTCCTCTGCCGCCGCCAGCGCCTCATCGGGACCTCCTTCGATGCGGCACAAGCGATCAAGCATATGCAGCGCCTGATCGATCTGCTCACGGGACTCGCTCCGGCGCAGTTTACGCACCAGACGACCGACAATCGCCTCTGGCGGGCGGGTGCCGAAGCGCAGATTGACCCCAATCTCACGCAGCGCGTGCAACAGCAGCGCCTCGGCGTGCTGATCATCGATTCCGTCGAGCAGCGCCGGATCGAGCGCTGCAGCGGACACGTCGAGTTCGGCGCGCACCGCCGCCGCTCCCTGCTCGCGGAGACGTTCGAGGCGCCAGGCGAGCCGGCCCTGGGTTCGCTCGCTCAATCCGAGCGATGCAAGCAGCGAACGAATCAGACCAATATGTCCAATCCACACCGTAAAGCGCCTCACGCCAGCGGCGACAAGACCCTCGCACGCCAACGCCAGGCACTCGGCATCAGCGCGCGGCGCCGTGCCGCCGATCAACTCGACGCCGATCTGAGTGAACTGACGATAGGTCGTGCGCTGGGGACGTTCGTAGCGAAAGACCGGACCGGCATAGCGCAGGCGCAGCGGCAGCGGTTGATCCTGCATGCGCCCCACGTAGGCGCGCAGCACCGATGCCGTCCATTCCGGGCGCAGCGCCAGATCGCGCCCATTGAAATTGAACTCGTAGACTTTGCCGACCAGTTCTTCGCCGAGTTTGCGCAGGTAGAGATCACGGTGTTCGATGATCGGCAGATCGACGGGTTCATACCCGCAGGCAACCAGCACGCGCTCGATCGCTGCTGCTGTCGCCGTTTGCGCCATCACCTCGGACGGCAAGACATCGCGCATGCCACGCACAGCATCGATATTCGATCCCACGGAATGGCAACTCCATGCAACAACGGAACAGGAATGGACGCATTGGATGCACCTGGCATTGTACCCGATCTGGAGGAGGGTCACAACCGAATCAACGATCGGGCAGGCGGACGCGGAAGGTCGCGCCATCGCCGGGGAAACTGCTGACTTCGATTGTCCCGCCGTGCGCAGTGACCGCTATTTTGCAGAATGCAAGCCCTAGCCCGGTGCTGCTCTGACGAGCGGAACGGCTCTCGCCAATGGCGCCGAAGGGTTCGAAGATCCGTTCGATTTGTTCCGGCGGGATGCCGGGACCGGTATCGGCGACCTCGATGACGGTCTGCGCCGCACCATCAGGAGGCGATTCGCGCCAGACGCGCAGCGTGATCGTCGTTCCGGGGGGGGTGTGCTTGATAGCATTCGAGAGGAGGTTGAGCAGAATGCGTTTCAGCAGCCGGGCATCGGCACGGATCACCGGCAACGCTGGCGACGCATCGAGGATCAGCGTTTTCGCCTCGTATGCCAGCCAGCCAGTAAGTTCATCAGCGCACTCGGCGCAGAGGACCGGCAACGACACTTCGCTCAGGCGCAATCTCAGGCGTCCTTCGTTGTACCGGATCAGATCGAGCAGGTCATCGACGAGGCCCGCCAGATCACGGCCATTGCGCAGCGCGCTGCTGATCAGGGAGCGTTGCGCCTCATTCAAGTCGTCGGCGCTCAACAGTTCCAGAAAGCCGATCAGCGCGGTGAGCGGGTTCTTCAGATCATGGATGACCATCTGCGCCAGTAATGCGGTGTTGCGCTCGCTCTGGCGCAGCAACTCGTCGAGTTGCGCCAATTCCTCGCGCTGACGCTGCTCACGCGCTACCGTGAGCGCCAGCCGTTCCAGCGCGTCGATCTGCGCATCAGACCATCCAGCGTCGTTCTGGAGCCGGGCGCGCACGTCTGCCGGGATCGGCTCACCACGCTCCAGCGCCTCAACCAGTTCACCAATCGCAGCGGACAGCAATGGGCGCACCTGATCGAACACAGCGCGTTGCACAAGGTTGCGCTCGAATCGGCTTCGTATACTGGAGAGCGCCGCATATGCAATCAACGCCATACCGGTTATTCCTGCGACGTGGTACAGCCAGAACGAGATGCTGAACGCTGAAGCGGTGAACAGGCACGCAAGCGCTGCTTCTCCCAGCAGCGCCATGCCCGCCAGCAGCGCCAACGAGCGATCGAACAACGACTGCCAGTATAATTGCATGGAACGCCAGAGCGCAATGGCGCAGGCAACGATGGTGACGGATGCGCCGGCGTACAGTGCAGCAGATTGCAATGGTTCTGCCTGAAACGACCAGATGACGCCTGCAATGAAAAGGGCGGTACAGAGCGCTCCGTACCACCGCACTCGCTGCTGCCGCTGCTCAGGCGGCAGAGACGTTGGATCAAAGGCGCCCAGGGCGACAAACATGCCGACCATTGCAAAACCGATGATCGGCAGTTCTGGCGCTGCCTCTGGCAGCGCCGCATCGAAAAGACTATGAACCAGGAAAAACGCGGCGCCGCTCAGGACTCCCAGACCGATCGCCAGGGCGCGCCCATCCAGAGTCTGGAAGGCGGCAATGACGACAATCAGCGCCGCCGCGACGCCTGATGCTGCAATCGCGGCAACCAGCGCGAAGTACAGGGGCGGCGACATCGCAACCTGACGATCAAGGTCAGGAACTGCGCGTATGAGCGCGAGAACAATCGGAACAACCAGAACAGCGACAACCCAACCTGCAATGACCCACCGTGGCGTCGGTTGGTTGGAGGCGGACACGGAAGGCGGATCAGCAGACGCTTGAGACATGTGATTTCTGTTACTATCTTTTCATCATGATGGTACTATGGAGATAACGCTATGACCATAGGTAGGAGTATCGATCAAATCAACGAACATGTATTAATTTTTTACGAAATCCATCAGGCGCTCCTGAACTGGTTCAGCGAAGCGGCGCGCGATCTTCCATGGCGCCGCGTCCGCGATCCATACCGGATTCTGGTCGCAGAAGTTATGCTCCAGCAAACACAGGTTGATCGGGCGCTGCCAAAGTATGAAGCGTTCATCGAGCGTTTCCCGACGCTCCAGGCGCTGGCGGACGCGCCTGCTGCCGAGGTCATTCGCATGTGGTCCGGTCTGGGGTACAATCGCCGGGCAGTGAACCTGCAACGCGCAGCGCGTGAGATCGTCGAGCGGTATAACGGCATCTTTCCCCGCGATGTCGCCACCCTGGTCACCCTGCCCGGAATCGGACCGTACACCGCTGGCGCTGTCGCCTGCTTCGCCTTCGAGCAGGATGTGGCATTCATGGACACGAACATCCGGCGTGTTCTCCGGCGCGTGTTCACCGATCCGGCAGAAACCGTCAGTGAGCGTGCATTGCTGGAGCTGGCGCGCGCGGCGCTTCCCGCAGGTCGTAGTTGGGCATGGAACCAGGCGCTGATGGAATTGGGATCGCTCGTCTGCACTGCCGGGGCGCCGGCATGCTGGCGCTGCCCGCTGCGCGATCGGTGCCGCGATCATGCGGCGCGGCGCCATTCCGACGAGCA
>DAOTWI010000692.1:0-1982 GCA_034436075.1 Roseiflexus sp. | reverse complement strand
CCCGACGCTGCCGCGCGCCCTGACGGTCGGCGACCGTCCGGTGCTTCAGGCGGTGGTGCAGAACACGACGAATACCGCGATCGAGGCGACCGTTCAGGTGACGCCCAACCCGGCGGTGACCATCGAAGGAGCGGTCGAGCAGCGGGTGAGCGTTCCGGCGAACGGCACGGCGCTGGTGCGCTGGCAGGCAAGCGTTAATCCGCCCCCCGGCGACGCCGACGAAGCGATTCTGACGTTGCGCGCAAGCGGCGGCGGTTTCAGCGACGGGGTTGAGGCGCGTGTGCCGCTACGTTTCCTGACGATGGCGGAAGCGACCGCCAGCGCCGGACAGGTGATCGATCAGGTGGTGGAGACGGTCAAACTGCCGCCGCAAAAGGCGACCGCCGATGCGCGCGTTGAACTGGCATTGACCCCGTCGCTGGTAGCGGGCATTGTGCGAGGCATTGAACAACTGACAAAAGCGCCGTATTTCAGCAGCGAAGGGACGGTCAGCAGTTTCATGCCGGCTGCCGCCGCCTATCGTCTGCTCCAGCAAGCGGGTTTCGACGATCCGCAGTTGCGTTCTACCCTGGAGCGTAGTCTGACGAATGGCGCGCAGCGTCTGTATGTGTTACAACGGCTCGATGGCGGCTGGGGATGGTGGAGTGGCGACGACAGCGATCCGTATCTCACTGCATATGCCGTGCAGGGGCTGATCGAAGCGCAACGCGCCGGTTTCGCCATTGATCAGGCGGTGCTGGATCGCGCCGTCGGATTCCTGACCGAGGCGCTCGATGAGCCGCCATCGTCCCGTTCGCGGCTGGATGACCCAAATACCCGCGCCTATGTGCTGTTCGTCCTCAGCGAAGCGGGCAAACCGGATCGCGGACGGGCAGTTAACCTGTACAACGAACGCAGCAAATTGAATGCTGCGGGGAAAGCATACCTGCTCATGACCCTTCAGGCGACCGGCAGTGAAGAGAGCCGCGTCCGAACGCTGGTTGCTGAACTGATGGGCAGCGCCGTATTGACTGCATCCGACGCGCATTGGGATGTGGGCGGGATGTCACCCTGGGCGCTGGACAGCGACATAACCGCCACTGGTCTGGCGGTGCGGGCGCTGCTGCGCGCCGACCCGCAGAACTTCCTGATTCCGAATGCGGTGCGTTGGCTGATGGGCGAACGCGAACGCGACGTCTGGCGCACCACCTACGACTCCGCCGGCGCCGTGCTCGCGCTTGCCGAGTATGCGGCGCAAACCGGTGATCTGCAAGCCGATTACCGCTACCGTGTCGCACTCGACGGGCAAACCATCCGCGAGGCGGTCGTCTCACCTGCGACCTTGCGGGAAACTGACCGGGTGATCATTGCAGGAACCGACCTGAAGCCCGAAGGGAGCCAGGTGCTGTTGCAACGGCAGGCAGCCGCTGATCAGAGCGGCAAGGGGCGGTTGTACTACACGCTGCGGCTGCGCTACAGCGAAGATGCGGCCAATGCGCAGGCGCTCGACCGGGGATTCGGCGTGCGGCGCGAGTACATCGCCGTCGCCAGCGACACCCTCAGCCCCACGGGGCAGTTAATCACGCAGGCGCGGCAGGGCGACCTTGTGCAGGTGCGGATCACGTTGAGCGTGCCCACGGATGTGCGCTACCTGACGGTGGAAGACTTCCTGCCCGGCGGGTTGGAGGCGCTCGACACGAGCCTGAAGACCACGACGGCAGCGGCGCGCGAGGCGCAATTGACGCCGCAGATCGAAGGGGAAGAGATACCATACTGGTGGTACTTCGGGCACACCGAAGTGCGCGCCGGGCGGGTGGCGCTCTTCGCCACCGACCTGCCGAAGGGAACGTACACCTACACCTACCTGGCGCGCGCGACGGTTCCTGGAACGTATGCCGCTCCGCCAGCGACCGCATACCGCACGTATGCGCCGGAAGAGTTCGGCAGAAGCGCAGGCGCATCGTTCACCGTGGTTGCGCCGTAAGGATGTGGCATATATGACC
>DAOTWI010000691.1:0-2091 GCA_034436075.1 Roseiflexus sp. | reverse complement strand
GGCGCGTTCCGATGCCAGGGAGGAGCAGCGCCGCAATCCGCGCCCGTTCCGCCGCTGCGCGCGCCTCGGCGATCAGGTCGAGTTCCGGCGTGAGCGAGAAGCCGTACTGCAACGACGAACCTGCCAGCCCGTCGCCGTGGGTCACCTCGATCACGGGCACGCCAGCGCGATCCAGCGCCGTCACGATGTCGCGCACGTGCTGGCGGGTGAACGTATGCCGCATCGCGTGCGACCCATCGCGCAGGGTCGTATCGGTCAGGCGAGGCGCGTTCATACCATCACCTCCCGGCGACTCAGCAGATGTTGGGCAAAGACCTCGCCAACCCGCCGCGCCGAAGCGGTCATGATGTCGAGATTGCCGGCATAGGGCGGGAGGAAATGCCCGGCGCCCTCGACTTCCAGCAACACCGTCACCACCGGCTTGCGTCCCCACGGCGTGTCGCGCACATCGAACACCGGCGGATTCTTCAGCCGGTAGCCGGGCACATACTGCTGCACCTCGGCAACCATCGCCTCAATGGAGGCGCGCACCTGCGCCGGGTCGAAATCACCCTCCGGGATAGCATAGACCGTGTTGCGCATCAGGATCGGCGGTTCCGCCGGGTTGAGGATGATAATCGCCTTCCCTTCCTGCGCGCCGCCGATGACTTCCAGACCGTGCGCCGTGGTAAAGGTGAACTCGTCGATATTCTGGCGGGTGCCTGGTCCGGCGGAGCGGCTGGCGACGGTGCTGACGATTTCGGCGTAGCGCACCGGCGTCACGCGGCTGACAGCGTAGACCAGCGGGATGGTCGCCTGACCGCCGCAGGTGATGAGGTTGACATTCGGCGCATCGAGGTGCTGCCTGAGATTGGCTGGCGGCACAACATAGGGTCCGCGCGCGGCTGGCGTCAGGTCAATGGCGATCCTGCCGATTTCGCGCAAGAGTTTTGCGTGGCGCACGTGCGCTTTGGCGCTGGTTGCGTCGAAGACGATCTGAATCTCAGGGCGTTCCAGCACGGCGTCGATGCCCTGCGCGCTGGCTGCCACCCCCAGCGCACGAGCGCGCGCCAGACCTTCGGAGTGGGGGTCGATCCCCGCCAGCAACGCCAGTTCCATCGAACCGGGGCGATCCAGGAGTTTATACATGAGGTCGGTTCCGATGTTCCCGGAGCCGAGGATGGCAACTTTTATCGTTTCATCGCCCATCGAGGCATTCCTCTATGGTAGCCCAGGTTTTCAGAGACACGCTGAGCCGCCTCTACAATGAGTCCAACATAACTGGCGCGCTGCGCCTGAAAGCGGTGCGTCGGCAACGAGATGCTCATCGCTGCAATCACGCGACCTTCAAAGTCGTAGATTGGCGCCGCCACGCAGCAGAGACCGATTGACACCTCTTCCTGATCGCAGGCGTAGCCGCGTTGTCGCACCAGTTCCAGTTCGCGCGCCAGGTTTTCCGGCGTGGTGATCGTATTCGGGGTGAAGGCATGCATGCCCTGTTGTTCGAGAATCTGCGCAACCTCGCTCCAGGGCGCGTGCGCCAGCAACACCTTGCCGACGCCGCTACAGTGCGCTGGCAGCCGCGCCCCGACGCCCGACAGCGAAATGTGAACGGCGTGCGTTCCTTCGAGTTTCTCGATGTAGATCACCTGACCGTTCTCCAGCACCGCCAGGTGCATGGTCTCGCCCCAGCGCGCCACAACCTCTTCCATCACCTGGCGCGCCTCAGTGCGAAACTCGGTGGTTTTAAGCAGCGTCTGCCCGAATTCGAGCAACCGCCACCCCAGCCGGTAGCGCCCCGGACCGGTGCGGCGCAACAATCCCTGCCCCGCCATGCTGCTCAACAACTCCGACGTGCTCGATTTGGGCTGTTCGAGCGCACGCGCAATGTCGCCAACCGTCCACTCAGGGTGTGTCGGCGAGAAGAGGCTCAGAACCTCGACGGCTTTCTGGAGTGTTTGAAGCATAGCGGGTGTACCTTGTCTCCCTCATCCCCCCCTGCCCCTTTCTCCCACAGCGTTGGAGAAGGGGGAGTCGGAGCGTCCTGACACTCGACGAACATAGCGCCTCTGCACCTGCCTCCCCTCTCCCGCACTGCGGGAGAGGGGCAGG
>DAOTWI010000690.1:0-6877 GCA_034436075.1 Roseiflexus sp. | reverse complement strand
ATCTCACGCGCAAGTGGAATGAATGAACCATCATGCGCCTTGCAGCCTGGCGGCTGAAGCCGCGGGCTCCGGTTGCAAAGCCCGCCTGCGCGGACTGAACGTGGCGATACCGGATGATGTGCGCCAAAACCATATGTCGCAGGCTGCGGTGGCGAAGCCTGCCTGCGCAGGCTAGACCGGGCGATGCCGGATGATGTGCGCAGCACCCGCGATACCCGCGTGGATCAACGACGTTCCAGTGCAGTGCGTGCCCGCCAGGAATGAGATCGATAACGCAACGCGAAACGCGGGTGGTGCAAACGGTTCAGCACCTGCGGGAGGCTGCACCGACATATGGTCGCCCCTCACCGCAGACGACGCAGGGGGCGCTGTCGCACCGGCTGCGCGCGACGCCGGCTTCGCAATTGCGCATGCTTTGCACGGGAACGGATCGCTGCGCCAATCCGCCTGATGAGCAGGTTCAGCAGTTCGCGCCGCAGCGCGCGCCAGTCCTCAACCGGCAACGGGTTGGGAGCGGCGTGGGCGGGGTGATACCGTTCGGAAACGAAATCGCCAACAATCCGGTCAATGACATGCTTCTGGCGAGGAATGCGCTCCCGGAGCAGCGCCGCATATTCATACGGCGTTGCATCAGGCGGCGCTGCGATGCCAGCCCATCCCGCCAGGCGCGTCAGGCGGGCATAAGCGGCAGCGGCTGACGAAAGCCCTCCCACGTCCCAGCGCAACCATAGCAGCAAAGCGCCAATCAGCGACACGAGGATCGCCAGTGTTCCGCCGACCGTTGCAGCAAGATGCAGACGCTCCTGTACGCGGCGCGCTTCGATCTCGCGTTGCAGTGCGCTATCATCGCCAATGGCAGGACCGGTGTTGCGCTCGATCATTTCGCGCAGCATGGCTTCCGGGTCGCTCAGCGCGCCCCCCAATCCGCCGGTGATTTCCGGTCGCTCCGTTGCATCAGCCGGGGGGAACGCCGGGCGCACCGGCACGCTGGCGTAGGGCGCCGGCGTCGGCTCGAAGCGCTGCCAGCCATAGCCGGGGAAGTAGACTTCGGGCCAGCTATGAGCGACATTTTCGCGCACCAGGTACACCCGCCGATCCGGGTCGAATTCACCGCCGGCGTACCCGTGCACCCAGCGCGCCGGAATCCCCTCGGCGCGCAGGAGCACGACCATCGCCGAGGCGAAATCGTCGCAGTAGCCGCCCGGCGCATCGAACAGGAACCAGTCGACCCAATCGCGGTCTTCGGGCGGGATTGGACGCTGATCGTTGTATGGCAGCGTGCGCAGATACGCCTGAATCGCCAGCGCCTTGTCGTAGGGCGTGACTGCGCCAGCGTCGCGGACAATGGAGGCTGCCAGGTCGCGCACCTGCGGCGGCAGCGTGTCGGGCAACTGCAAGTACGCCACACGCACCCATTCAGGATACATCGTTCCGCTGTCGCGCAGACTCTGCTCATCGACCGTGGAAAGATAAGCGGCGACCGTGTAGGTTTGCGTCGCCTCCAGCGGCGCTTCGGCGACGACGGTGGCGGTTTCGGTGAAGTTGGGCAACAGTTCGCCGGATATTGCCAGATATCCATGCTGGATCAGCACCGGCAGACTGGCGGACGCCAGCGCGCCGCCGACCATGACCAACCCATCGGTGCGCGTTTGCGACAGTTCAACCGTTGTCGTCACCAGGGTGCGGCCGCGCAATTCGGGTTGTTCGAGACGCGCGCCAGGCGCCAGCTGCGTCCGTGCCGCTTCCGCCGTCGCCACACCCAGCGCAGCGCGCGCCCGCTCACCGACCATGTTCTGCCACATGCGCCCCGTGTAGCGATCAAACGCTGCGGCGCGCCAGTAACTGTACTCTGACGATCGCACCGTCATCACCAGCGCCGTGCCCAACTGGCGAGGACCGCCGACCCGCGCGTTACGGGTCAGAAACGCGCCAGTCGAACCGGGCGGCGCATTGATGGTACTGAACGCCTCCTGCCATTCCTCGCGCAATACCGTAATCGGCGCGCGAATGGTGCGCCAGAGGCGCGCCAGATGTTCATTGTCCGGCTGGTTCGGCAAAAAGGCAGTGGCAATCACCAGTGCCACGAAGACCAGGAACGACGCCAGCAGCACGCGCGCTGGCAGAAAGTCGGGGAACTCGATGCGCGTGGATCGCCAGAGGCGCTGATGGCGGTCGATGTGCTGGTATGCGATCAGCAGCAGCGCCGTGATCAAAAAAAGGAAGAACAACCCCGTTGGCTTGGGCCAGGCATAGGTGTAATTGATCAGGATGATGCCTGCCTGCAACGCAACGGCGATCCAGGCGCGCTGATGGCGAAAGATAAGCCACCCGGACACATACCCCATCCCCCAGAGCAGCAACGCCAGAGTCAGGACGAAGAGCGCGATATCTTCGCCGCGCCCGCCCGCCTGCAATGTGCGCAGCCAGATGATGACGCGGATCGCAAGTTCCGCAGCAACATCGCCCCAGGTCGCAAGACGCTGCGCCTTTGCCGCGCCAAACTCCGCCGCTGCCTGCGCTTTGATGACGGGACTGATCTGCTGAACCACAAACACGACTCCCAGGAGCGACGCCAGCGGATGCGCCAGCAACGGAGGCATCCAGGCGACGCGCGCAAAGAGCGCACCGGCGAAAAGGGCTGCCAGGCTGACGCCTGCCAGCATGGTAAGCCCATCCGCCCAGTTGGCGCCTTCGAGACTGCGCGCCACGCTCCAGGTCATCGACGCTGCCAGCAGGAACGGCAGCGCAAGCGATCCCAGTTCAAGCCGGGCAAACCAGGAACGGGACGAAGTCTCGTTTGGGATGGTCACAACCGAAGAACTCATAGACCAAAGACCGCCTCTGCATTGCGCCAGAGCGCGTGAGCCAGTTCACCGAGCGCCATGCCGCGCAGGGCAGCGATCCGTTCGGCAATCAGACGAACATAGGCGGGTTCATTGCGTTTCCCGCGAAAGGGATGCGGCGCGAGATACGGGCTGTCGGTTTCGATCAGCATACGGTCGAGCGGAGCGCGGCGCGCAACATCGTGCAGATCGACGGCTTTTGGAAAGGTCACGGGACCACTAAACGAGAGGTGGAAACCGATGTCCAGGTATGCACGCGCATAGTCCCAGTCGCCTGAGAATGAGTGCATAATGCCGGAAAGACCGTGCGCTGCGTCGCGCAACACGCGGATCGTATCATCGCGCGCATCGCGGCTATGAATGACGACCGGAAGACGCAGGTTGCGCGCCAGGTCGAGTTGAGCGCGGAAACATGCCTCCTGCACACCGGCAGGCGCCGCATTCCAGTAGTAGTCGAGACCGATCTCGCCAATGGCGATGACTTTTGGTTGCTGCGCCAGGAAGCGCACCTGATCAAGCCAGTCGTCCGGCAGGGCGGCGACGTGATTGGGCTGCACACCGACCACGGCATAGATCGATTCGTGCTGTGCCGCCAGTGCCACCGCAGCATGCGACGTTGCCAGGTCGTAGCCGATTTCGACGATGCGCGCCACCCCCGCAGCCCATGCGCGTTCCAATACAGCAGCACGATCTGCATCGAACTGCGCCAGGCCAAGGTGCGCGTGGGAATCGATCAAACGGATGGCATCATTCACGGCTGATATTGTACCATGAGCCTGATACGTTGCGCTGCAACCACCGGAAAGAGCCGTGATACAATAGCGCCATGCACGATCGGACTCGTATCATGGTCGTTGAGGACGACCCGACGATTGCCAGCCTCATTGAATTCGTTCTCCGAGGGGCTGGTTATCAGACGCTTCTGGCAGCCACTGCCACTGATGCGCTCACCCTCATCGAAACCAGTGACATCGCTCTTGTCATTCTCGACTGGATGCTGCCAGACATTCCAGGAGTTCAGATTTGCATGGTCTTGAAGGAGCGTTCTGGCCGGGGATTTCTGCCTGTGCTGATGCTGACCGCCAAGGGTGAAGTGTCAGACCGGATTACGGCGCTCGACTCAGGCGCCGATGATTACCTGACCAAACCGTTCTATATCGAAGAACTGCTGGCGCGGGTGCGGGCGCTGCTCCGTATTCGCGCAGCCGAAAGCGAACGCGACGCCGCAATGGCAGCGCTCAAGGAGCAAAACGATGCGCTGCGCGCCGCCAACGAACAATTACGCACCATGCAGGCGCAACTGGTGCAGAACTCAAAACTCGCCGCGTTAGGAGAACTCGTTGCCGGCGTGGCGCACGAATTGAACAATCCGCTCGCCATTATTCTGGGGAACGCCGAACTCCTGTCGCCACAACGCGATCCGGACGACCAGCGATCCGTTGAGCAGATTATCGAGAGCGCCAAGCGCGCCCGTCGCGTGGTTCAGAGTCTGGCGACGTTCGCCCGCCGCGGACCAATGGTCAAAGAATGGACAGCGCCGTCTGATCTGATTGAACGGGTCCTCGATCTCAAGCGTGCTGCGCTGCGCTCGGCTGGCATTGCGATTGACGTGATCAGTCAACCCGATCTGCCAATGCTGTGGATCGATGTTCCGCAAATGCAGCAGGCGCTGCTTAATCTGCTGCTCAATGCTGAACAGGCGTTGTCCGGCTTCCCCTCGCCGCGGGTGCGGCTCAGCGTCTCACGCGGCTATGCCGAACCGCCGCCGCTGTTGTCAGCGCGCACAACCGAAGACGATGGACCATTCGTGCGTTTTGATGTGGCAGACAACGGGCCCGGCATGCCGGCGCATATTACCGAGCGCCTGTTCCAACCATTCGTCACCACCCGTCTGCCAGGGCAGGGATCGGGATTGGGGCTGGCCATCGCATACGGAATCGTTACGCAACATGGCGGTCAGGTATTAGTCACCAGCCAGCCGGATCGGGGGACGACCGTGCGGGTCGCGCTGCCAATCAATCCGCCGAAAGGTATGGACTGGCAGGAATAATCGGGGTATGGTCACACTGCTGCACACTCAGGAGTGTACCCGTTGTCCGGCGCTCGTCGCCAGCCGGCGGCGCATTGTGCATGGCTATGGCGATGCGGCAAGCGGCGTTGTGTTCATCGGCGAGGCGCCCGGTCGTCACGGCGCTGATCAGACCGGCATTCCGTTCTGGGGAGATCGGTCAGGACGGGTGCTGCGCCGCATACTGATGCAGGTCGGGCTGGCAAGCGACGAGACTGCTGGCGCCGCGCTGCGCTGTTTCATTACCAACACAGTGCGCTGTTGCCCGCCAGGGAATCGCACGCCGGCGCCGGGCGAAGTGCGCGCCTGCGCTGAATGGCTGCATACGGAACTCGACATCATCAAACCGCGCCTGATCGTTCCGGTTGGGCGCGTTGCCCTGCGCGAGATCGGCATGCGCTATCTGGGACGCGATCCGGGCGCCATCCGCACATTGCACGCCACCGTACTTCGCAGCAGGAATGTTGCCATCCTTCCGCTCATCCACCCTGCGCGCATCAGCCATGCCGATGCTCAGGCGTTCATTGCGGCGCTGAAGCCGCTCGTCGATTCAAGAGGAATGAGCCATGCATTTTGAACGTACCCCTGAACAGCAGCGCATTCGCGCTGAAGTGCGGCGCTTCGCCGAACAGGAAATCGCGCCGCGCGCCCGTCACGTCGATGAGACGGGTGAGTTCCCCGCCGAGACATTCCGCAAAATGGCGGAGTTGGGTTTGATGGGGTTGCCGTTCCCCGAAGAGTATGGCGGCGCGGGCGCCGATAGCATCTCCACGGCAATCGCCATTGAAGAAATTGCGCGCGCCTGTGGTTCAACCGCACTGATCTACTCGGCGCACCTGGGTCTGGGATGCGCACCCATCGCCATGTTCGGCACAGAGGAGCAGAAACGCCGCTTCCTGCGCCCGGCAGCCGAAGGACGGCATATTGGCGCATTCGCGCTGACAGAACCGCACGCCGGATCTGATGCTGGCGCCACCCGCACGACTGCCCGCCTCGAAAACGGAGAATGGGTGATCAACGGCGCAAAGATGTGGATCACCAGCGCATCCATTGCCGGGCATCTGATTGTCACGGCAGTCACCGATCCGGGGGAACGGCATGCGATCAGCGCCATCATTGTCCCCGCCGGAACGCCGGGGTTGAGTTTTGGCAAACCGGAAGCCAAGATGGGGTTGCGCGGCTCGATCACCAATGCGGTAACGTTCGAGAACGTCCGCGTGCCCGAAGCGAATCTGCTGGGACGCCGCGGACGCGGTCTGCAACAGTTTCTTGCTGTCCTCGACGGCGGGCGGGTCGGTATTGGCGCCATGGCAATCGGCCTGGCGCAGGCGGCATTTGAGGTCGCTTCCGCGTATGCGCGTGAGCGCACCGCCTTTGGCAAACTGATCGGCGCCTATGAGTCGGTTTCGAACATGATCGCCGACATGGCCGTCGGGCTGGAAGCGGCGCGTCTGCTGGTCTATCAGGCGGCATGGCTGAAAGACCAGGGGCGTCAGTACAGCCGCGAGGCGGCGATCGCCAAACTGTACGCCTCGGAAGTCGGCGAGAAGATCTGCCGCGATGCGATTCAGGTGCTTGGCGGATATGGCTACAGCAGCGAGTATCCGCTCGAACGCATCTACCGCGATCAGCGCCTGCTCACCATCGGCGAGGGCACCTCAGAGATTCTGCGTGTGGTCATCGGGAGGCAGATCCTGGGCGAGTTCGTCGGGCGGTGACGGCGTGGAACGTTGCAGGTGCGAACGTTGAACGTGGGAAGGTGGAACCGTTGAATATGGAACGTGGAACGTGGGAAGGTGGAACCGTTGAACGCGGAACGTTGAACGCCGGAAGGTAAAGTAAGGCGCGAGGCGCGAGGCGCGAGGCAAGAGGCGCAAGGGGAGAGGTGAGAGGCGAGTGGCACGTGGCAGGGACCGCTGGCAGAGCCGCGTCGTGCCCTTCGTGCCCTTCGTGGATCACAGGAACG
>DAOTWI010000689.1:0-3844 GCA_034436075.1 Roseiflexus sp. | reverse complement strand
GGATGGCGCAATCGCAGCATACCGGCAGGCGCTTGCGTTGCGCGACGATTTCCCCGAAGCGCACTTTGGACTGGCGCAGGCGCAGTTCGGCAAAGGGCGCATCGAAGAGGCGCTGCGTGATGTCAATGATGCGCTGGAACAGCGACCGCGCTACGCCGAAGCGTTGCTGCTGCTGGGGATGATGTATGAACGACAAGGGTACACGACACGCGCTCTCGATGCTTATAAACGGGCGATCGATGCCAATCCGCGTCTGGCTGAACCGCACTATCGCCGGGCGCTGGTCCTGATCCGCACCGACCGGTTGAGCGAGGCGCGCGATGAACTCGAAATCGCTGCGCGCCTGGATCCCAACTTCGCCGAAGCGCATTATTGGTTAGGACGGGTCCATTTTGCGCAGCGCAACTTTCAGGCTGCGGTCAATCGCTTTCGCGAAGCCGTCAACCGGCGCAACGGCGCCTACCCTGAAGCGCGGTATTATCAGGGACGCGCCGAAGAGCAACTTGGAGATCTGAATGCGGCCATGCGATCGTTCGAGACCGTCGCCAATCAAAGCGACGACGCGCTGTGGGCGAACGAGGCGCGCGCGGCGCTGGCGCGCTTGAGCGATCGCTAGAAAAGGGAACAGACCATGACGACACCATCAGCAACGGAGCTGCTCGAACAGGCAGCCTATCTTTCACCTGTCTGGGCGCGCTACAGCGATATTCTGGTCGAGCGCGGCGAAGGGGCGTATCTCTATAATGTCGAAGGGCGGCGTTATCTCGACTTCACCTGCGGCATCGGCGTGACGAATACCGGGCATTGCCATCCGCGCGTGGCGGCGGCGATCCGTGAACAGGCCAGTTTGCTGCTGCACGGTCAGGCAAATATCGTCTATCACCGTCCGATGCTTGAACTGGTTGCTGAATTGCGCGCCATCGTTCCGCCGGAACTTGATCGTTTCTTCTTCAGTAACAGCGGCGCCGAGGCAGTGGAAGGCGCGATCAAACTGGCGCGCCAGGCAACTGGTCGGAGCGATATCATTGCCTTCGAGGGCGGGTTCCACGGTCGCACGGCAGGCGCGCTCGCCCTCACCAGCAGCAAAGGGAAGTACCGGTACGCCGTCGCGCCACTGCCCGCCGGCGTGCACTTTGCGCCGTATGCGGCATGTTTCCGCTGCGCTGTCGCGCGCGCCGCGGGCGCCGATCCGTCAGCCATTTCCGGCGCGGCGCCTGATGATGCCGGATGCTGCGGCAATCCGCTGCGGCAGATTGAACATATGCTGCATACGCAGACAACACCGGAAAGTGTCGCGGCGATGCTGGTCGAGCCAGTGCTTGGCGAGGGCGGCTACATCGTTCCGCCTGCATCGTTTCTCCAGGGATTGCGCCAGATCTGTGACCGGTACGGCATCCTGTTGATCGTCGATGAAGTGCAGAGCGGTTTCGGACGCACGGGTCGCTTCTTTGCCATCGAACATTTTGGCGTCACGCCTGACATCATGACCGTTGCCAAGGGTATTGCATCAGGGTTGCCGCTTTCTGGTATTATTGCACGGCGCGCCATCATGGATCGCTGGCAACCAGGGTCTCATGGCGGCACCTATGGCGGCAATGCCGTCGCCTGCGCCGCCGCAGTCGCTACGATCCAGGCAATGCGCGAGGAGCGCATGGTCGAAAACGCAGCGCGCCAGGGCGGGTTGCTGAAAGCGGAACTGCTGCGCATCAAGGCGCAGTGCCCGTCGATTGGCGATGTGCGCGGGTTGGGGTTGATGATCGGCGTCGAACTGATAACGGCGGATGGAATGCCCGACGCTGCGCTGGCGAAACGTGTCGTCGCTGCATGTCGCAACCATGGCTTGCTTCTGCTGACCTGCGGACCATACGACAACGTGATTCGCTTCATTCCGCCATTGATTGTCGAAGAAGACCAGATTCGCGACGCTGCGCGCATCTTCGAGGAGGCGCTGGCGTCTTAGCAAGGCGCGGAGCCGCGCTCCGTGATCAGCTGTCATCATGCCACATCGTGCGCCGTATCGGGTTGCGCTCCAGGCGCTGCAATCCGACCGACTCCGCCGCGATTACGCGGACCTCGCCGCTGAGCCGCAGTATCGGCTGGTTGGCGAGTTCTTCTTTACCGAACTGTACGGTCCGCGCGACTTTAGCGCACGCGATGCGCAGGCGCGCCGTCTGCATCTGCTCGTCCAGGGCGTTCCGGGAGTGGTGATCCGCGATGTTGAGCAGGTGCTCGAATTGCTCGACCTGACGAATCGCCTGGACGAAGAGGTCGTTGAGCAGTTGATTGCAATAGGCGCTCCGCTCGACTTCGACATGGCAACGTATGAACGCGCCTACCGTCTGGCGGATAATTACGCCGACCGGGTGCGTCAGATCGAGTTGGTGCGTCAGGCGCTCTACAATGTTGCGCGCCTGACGCGCAACCCGCTGATGGGTATGGCTCTGGATCAAACACGGGGACTGGCGGATATGCTCGGCATGAGCGATATTCACCGCTTCCTGCGCGTCGGGTACAAGGCGGTGTTGCCGGTGCGCGATATGCCGCGGTTCATTGAGACGATCGCAGTGCGCGAGATGAATCGTCTCGACCGGATCTATGCCGATCAGTTGAAGCAGAAAAAATAGCTGTCATCCGCGCAGCGTGCGGATGTCGGCTTCGACCATCATCTCCACGAGTTGCTCGAACGAGACTTCTGGCTTCCACCCCAGTTTCTCGCGTGCGCGGGATGGGTCGCCGACCAGCAGATCGACTTCGGCTGGACGGAAGAAGCGTTCGTCCACAACGACATACTTTTGATAGTCCAGCCCTGCATAGCCAAACGCCAGTTCACAGAACCGCCGCACCGAATGCGTTTGCCCGGTCGCAACCACATAGTCGCCCGGTTTGTCCTGCTGAAGCATGAGCCACATGGCGCGGACATAATCGCCGGCGAACCCCCAGTCGCGCTGCGCATCGAGGTTGCCCAGGCGTAATTCGTTGTCGAGACCAAGGGCGATGCGCGCGACGCCATGGGAGATCTTGCGCGTCACGAACTCCAGCCCGCGGCGCGGCGACTCGTGGTTGAAGAGGATGCCGCTGCTCGCGTGCATGCCGTAACTTTCGCGGTAGTTGACGGTGATCCAGTGCCCGTATACTTTGGCGACCCCATAGGGCGAGCGTGGGTAGAAAGGGGTGGTTTCGCGCTGTGGCACTTCGACGACCTTGCCGAACATCTCGGACGAACTGGCCTGGTAGAAGCGGATTTCTGGATCAACGATGCGAATAGCGTCAAGCAGGCGCGTTACGCCGAGCGCCGTCACTTCACCGGTAAACACCGGCTGCGAGAACGAGGTCTGGACAAAACTCTGCGCCGCCAGATTGTAGACTTCGGCTGGCCGGTGCTCGCGCAGCATGTGGATGAGCGAGACTTCATCAAGCAGGTCGCCAGGGGTCAGGGTGATGCGATCTTGAATGTGGCGAATACGCTCGAAATTGACGGTGCTGGAACGCCGGATCATGCCAACGACCTCGTACCCCTGCTCGAGCAGAAACTCCGCCAGGTACGAACCGTCCTGACCGGTGATGCCAGTAATGAGCGCGCGCTTTCGCGTCATGAAACTCCTCGTGCGGTATGTTCACCGATAATTGTCTTCGAGTAATCTGAGCGGCTATGATACCATACCCGGAGAGCGGAGGCGACATTGTGCGCGCGTCGGGTTCAGGCATGATGTGTCACGAAACGACGCTATGACTGCCAGCGATTGAAATCGCCTCTGAAGGTCCTGCGGCCGACCGTCCGCCGCGCGGACGGGAATGGCGGCGTCCACGTGCGGTGAGCGTGCCGAACCGCGCAGGTGGACGCTCG
>DAOTWI010000688.1:0-3762 GCA_034436075.1 Roseiflexus sp. | reverse complement strand
GGAAGCGAAGCCCGCCTGCGCGGGCTAGGCTGGGCGATACCGGATTAATTTCTCAAACACCATAAGCCGCCGGCTGCTGCTGCAAAGCCCGCCTGCGCGGGCTAGACCGGGCGATATCGGATTATTTCTCGCAGAGCATCAGCCACAACCCGGACAATCACGCCTGCACCTGGAGAGCGGCTGGCGTTGGCTTCGACAGGCTCAGCCCACGCTAATCATGAGGCGGTCAATATGCGCAAGATTGGTCAATGTCAGGACGATCTTCCTGTAAAAATCCATCGGTACAATATGTTATGACCACGAACACTGGCATTGGATTGGTCGGCTACGGCGGGATTGGGCGCATGCACGCGCTCTGCTATCGGATGCTGCCGCTGGCATACCCTGAACTGGCGGGACGGGTGCAGGTGGTTGGCGTTGCAACCGCCAGCGCAGCGTCGGCGGAACGGGCGCGGCGCGAACTTGGCGATGATGTGCTGACGACCACTGATCTCGGTGAGATGCTGGCGCATCCGTCGGTCACGGTCGTGGATTGCTGCGCGCCAACCGGCGACCATGCGCGGATCGCGGAAGCGGCGCTTGCAGCCGGAAAAGCGCTCTTCTGCGAGAAACCGCTTGGCGCAACGCCAGCCGAATCGGCGCGCATCGTCGAACTGGCGCAGGCGCGCGGATTAACCGGCGGCGTGAATTTTCATCTGCGCTTTGCTCCGGCGATCCAGGAAGCGCGCCGACGTGTGTCCGGCGGATTGCTCGGCGAGGTGCGCGGCTTCCATCTGCGCTACTACCGCAGCAGCAACCTGCGCCGCGACCGCGCCATCTCCTGGCGTTTCAGCGGTCCGGGGAGCGGCGTGCTCGCCGATCTCGGATCGCACCTGATTGATCTGACCCTCCATCTGCTCGGTCCGATCCGCGCCGTGTCGGTGCGCACCGCCACAATCATTGCCGAACGTCCTGGCGCCGATGGCGCTCCGGTACTGGTTGAAGGAGATGACATCGCCTGGCTGTCGCTCGAACTGGTCAACGGCGGCTATGGAACCATCGAAGTCTCGAAAATGGTCCCCGGCGCCGGCGATGACATCCGCATCGAAGCGTATGGCAGCGCTGGCGCGCTGGTCTTCGACACCCGCGATCCCAACGGATTGGAGATCGTCGAAGAGACCAGCGAGATCGGCGGACGCCGGATCGCCACTCTCAGCCGGACGACCCCGCTGGCAGCGTTGCCATCGCCGGAGACGCCGGGGGGGACGTTGCAGTGGCACCTGGCGTCGATTGCGTCATTCGCCGGCGCTCTGCGCCGTGGCGTCTCGCCAGAACCGAGTCTGACCGATGGGCTGCGAGTGGATCGCGTGATCGGCGCGGCGCGGCGGAGCGTCACAGCTGGCGGCGCATGGGTTGACGTGGACGAAGGGTAAGGCGGGATGCAATGAACGACTCGTCTCCGCCCGATGCGCTGCGCGTCGCTATGCTGGCGCGGGTCGTGTTTCCGCTTCACGGCTTTGGCGGCATCGAGCGCCACGTGTTCCACCTGACGACGCACCTGGCGCGGCTTGGCGTGCGGGTGATGTTGTATGTGCAGACTCCGCGCGACAGCAACGAACCGGACCACGATCCGGCGCGCCTCGCCAACCCTTACGCCGATGCGCTCCCCGGCATCGAGCAGGTCATCACGCTGCGCTACGATTACACCTCACCGGTGTTGCGTCCCAATTCGATTCTGGGACGACAGATCAACTACCCGTGGTATTCCTGGCGGCTTGGGCGCATAGCGGCAGCGGCGGCGCGGCGCGGCGCGTATGACGTAGTGCATGCGCAGGGATTGTGCGCGTTCGGCTACGGCTGGATCCGCATGCGTGATCCGGTGCTGCGCCGCGTGCCGTTTATCGCTAACCCGCATGGGCTGGAAGAGTACCGCACACCCGACTGGCGCAAATGGCTGGCGTATGCGCCTTTCCGCGCCCTCTACTCCTATGGAACGCGCTGCGCCGACCGCGCCATCGCCACCGACGCCTGCACGCAGGACGATTTGCCGCGCTATCTGGGAGTCGATCCGGTGAAGGTCGTGGTCATCCCCAGCGCCATCGACGCTGACGAGTGCCTGGCGCCAGTCAACGACGCCGCGCGCGCCACGTTGCGCCAGCGGTTGCGTCTCGATGGGGCGGACCTGACGATCCTCAGCGTCGGGCGGCTGGAGCGCAACAAAGGGTATCACGTGCTGATCGACGCATTCACCCGGCTGCGGGAGCGCCTGCCATCACGCTGGCGCTGGTTGCTGGTCGGCGAGGGGAAGGAGCGCCGCGCTCTGGAGAGTCAGGCGCAGCAGGCTGGCATCCTCGACCACGTTACCTTCGTAGGACGGCTCAACGACGCCGAACTGCACAACCTTTACGAAGAGGTCGATCTCGTCGTTCACCCGACGCTCTACGAAGGTTCATCGCTGGTGACGTTGGAAGCCATGATCCACCGCCGTCCGATTGTCGCATCGGTGGCAGGCGGCATCCCCGACAAAGTCTTCGACGGGCGCAACGGCTACCTGGCGCGCCCCGGCGACGCTGATGATCTGGCGGCAAAAATCCGGCTGGCGCTGGATCAGCGCGACCGTTGGGCAGCGTGGGGCGACGAGAGTGTTCGTATCGTGCGCGCGACCTTCGACTGGCCCGTGGTCGCGCGGCGGACGAAGCGCGAGTACGAGGCGATGGTTGGGGCGAGGCGAGAGGTTGAAGGTTGAAGGTGGGAACGTTGCACGTTATCCGTTCAATGTGGGACGGAGAACAGTAGGGGCGCGCCGCTGGCGGGCCCGTGGGTTGCCCGTAAAGGTTCAAGGTCGGAGCGCGCCGCTGGCGCGCCCACGCAAACGTTGTACGTTGTACGTGGGAGGGCGGAAAACCCCCCCGACCTTTGAGGTCTGCGCCACAAATGTCGTTGCGTCAGGGATCGTTGCGAGCGGCAAGGGTCTCGTCCTCTGGAAGCGTCTCGCCGCGACCTCAAAGGTCTTGGGGGAAGGGTTGCAGGCGAGGAATACCGTAGGGGCGCCCCTTGTGGGCGCCCACAAAGTTTGAAGGCGGGAAGGTTGTAGGTTACAGGCGGCAAGGGTCTCGTCCTCTGGAAGCGTCTCGCCGCGACCTCAAAGGTCTTGGGGGAAAGGGCGCGGTGGGCAGGCACGGGGGGCCTGCCCCTACGAGCGCAAACACATGTGTGGAAAATGCCCTGGCGGGCGCCCAAAGCAGAATATCAGTGGCAGGGACAGGCATCTCCCTCTGTGTCCTCTGTGCGCTCTGTGGTAAAACAAAAAAGAACTGGACGGCAACCAGCGGGCGTCAGCGCCATCAGGAGAACGATCATCCCAAAGCCAGAAATTCATCTCCCCGGCTGAACGGGAACGCAACGTCGCCGCCGGCGTCGCCAACATCCAACACTGTGGATGGCATATCGAAGGTGCACGCTTACTATGGTACAATTGTACCAGTGAGCAAGCATCCAGGCGAGAGGAACCATGCAGTCAGCCCCGGCTCGAACAGGGATCGACATGACGCCGGTGGTGGTCTTCCACATCGCCGTTGGTCCCTTCGATGGCAATGGACATTGCCCGGTGCAGGCGAGTGTCAACGGACGCGCCGTGGCGTCGGAGTTGCACCTGGCGGAACCGCTGCTCGACCTGGGGTATCAGGCGCTCCACGCTGGCATGCAGCGGATCGAGGATGTTGCGGCGGTCGGGCGGGTGCTGGGGCGGGCGCTGTTCGCGCCGCCGGTTCGCACGCTCCTGCT
>DAOTWI010000687.1:0-1768 GCA_034436075.1 Roseiflexus sp. | reverse complement strand
CGGCTGGCGCGCCAGGGATGGGCGGGTCTGGAATGGGCGGAAGGGTTGCCCGGCACGATCGGCGGCGCGCTGTACGGCAACGCCGGGTGCTACGGCGGCGACATCGCAACCTCGCTCGAATGCGCCTGGGTGCTGGTCAATGGCGAGACGCAGGAATGGCCCGTCGAGCGCTTTGCGTTTGGGTACCGGACGAGTGCGCTCAAACAGATGCGCGCTGATGGCATGGTGTGGCGTCACCAACCCATCATCCTGGCTGCGGCGTTTCGTTTGCACCGCGATGATTTGACGGCATTGGCGCAACGGATGGAACGAACATCGCACGAACGGCGCAGCAAAACGCCGTGGGGCGCCAGTTGCGGCAGCGTGTTCAAGAATCCGCCGGGAGAGAGCGCCGGGCGCCTGATCGAAGCCGCTGGCTTGAAGGGAACACGCATTGGCAACGCGGAAATTGCCGCGCGCCACGCGAACTACATCATCAATCTCGGTGGTGCGTCGAGTGATGATGTGCTGCGCCTGATCGATCTGGCGCGCGAACGGGTGCTGGCGATGACAGGGATTGAACTTGAACTTGAGATTCAGATCGTCGGGTGAGAACGCTGAAGAGAGACAACAATGACGCGCAAACTGCACGTGGGAGTCCTGTTTGGCGGGCAATCGGGCGAACACGAGGTGTCGCTGGTGTCGGCGCGCGCGATTATGGACGGTCTCGACCCTGAAAAATATGAGGTGATGCCAATCGGCATCACCAAACAGGGGCGCTGGATCATCGCCCCCGACGCGCATGCCCGTCTGCTGGCGCAGGCGGATCTGTCGAGGTTGCCAGGCGGCTCGTCAGCGCCGGACATCCCGGCGTCCGCTGGCACTGACGATCAGGAAACGACCGATCCGCTGGCGTTGATGGTTGCCGGTGAACAGTCGCCGCTCAGAACGCTCGATGCCATCTTTCCAGTCCTTCACGGTCCGATGGGTGAAGATGGAACCGTGCAGGGACTGCTGGAACTGATGGAGATCCCCTACGTCGGCTGCGGCGTCCTGGCGTCGGCGGTCGGCATGGACAAAGCGATGACGAAGGTCGCGTTCGCTGGCGCGGGATTGCCAGTGTTGCCCTGGCTCCTCATTCGGCGACACGAATGGGAACGTGAACCAGCGCAGGTGCTCGATTGGGTCGAGCAGCGCCTCACCTACCCGGTGTTCGTCAAGCCGGCAAACCTGGGGTCGAGCGTTGGGATCAGCAAGGCGACCGATCGCGCTGCGCTCGAGCGCGGCATCGCCGAAGCCGCCGCCTATGATCGTCGCGTCGTCGTCGAACAGGGCATCGCCGCACGCGAGATCGAAGTCAGTATTCTGGGCAACGACGAACCGGAAGCCAGTGTGCCTGGCGAGGTGGTTCCTTCCGGCGAATGGTACGACTACGAGGCGAAATATCTGAGCGGCGCGTCGAAGATTCTCATTCCGGCGCCGATCACGCTCGAACTTGCAGCGCGGGTGCGCACGCTCGCCGTTCAGGCGTTCCGGGCGATCGATGGCGCCGGGCTCGCGCGCGTTGATTTTCTGCTCGACCGCGAAACCGGCGACCTGTATCTGAACGAAGCCAACACCATGCCTGGCTTTACGCCGGTCAGCATGTACGCCATGATGTGGGAAGCCAGCGGACTTCCCTACCCGCAGCTCCTTGATCGTCTGATCGAACTGGCGCTCGAACGGCACAGGAGAGATCGGGATGCAGAATGATTTTCAGTATAACCAGCCGAACACGCGTGCGCGCATT
>DAOTWI010000686.1:0-2184 GCA_034436075.1 Roseiflexus sp. | reverse complement strand
GGCGCGTTGCGGCGGCAGCAGCGCCGCCAGCGCGCGCACTGCGGTGCTCTTCGCCGTACCGCGATGCCCCATGACCATCACGCCGCCGATGGTCGGATCGATGACGCACAGGAGTAGCGCAAGTTTCAGTTCCGCCTGACCGACGATCGCGGTAAATGGATAGACCGGCAGCGTCGTGAGTCCGCTGTCGGTCGTTTTGCCGTTGTGCGTTTCAGCAGCAGTTGTGGTCATAGCACCTCGATATCAGGCATCGCTGGTTGGCTTCGACAGGCGCAGCCACCACCGACATGCCATCAGGCATCGCCAGTGATTGCGACCAGTTCGGTCAGCGACGGTTGGCGGCTGCGGAAGGCGGTTACGTCGATTCGCTGTAATAATACCAGAGAAATGCCCAGCAGCAGCGCCTCGATCAGGAACACGCTAACGTACCCGCTGACGGCGCTTCCGCTCATATGCCCGATGACATCGCGCATGACGCCGCCAAGCAACGTGCCAACCCCGCGCGCCATGGCATCCGCTACGCCCCACGCGCCGATAAACAACCCGACCTGTTCAGCCGTCGTCATATCGAGCATCAGCGCCAGGTTGGTCGTTGTGGCAATGCCGGTGCCAAAGCCAAGCAGCACAATGCCGGGGAAGAACATGGCTTCGATTGCGGTCATGCCGCTCAGGGCAATCAGCAGGAAGCCGGTTGCCGCAATCGAGCCGCCGATCATCGCGCCACGCTTCTTGCTGATCCAGCGACTGAGCACCGCGCCGTACAGCAACAGCGCCGAAAGGGTCGCGCCGCCCCACATCGCGGTCAACTGGGTCGTTTCCTTAACGCTCATGCCGAACGCCTGTGCGCCGAACGGCTCCAGCAGCACATCCTGCCCCAGAATCGCTGCCAGCATCATAATCAGATAGACGAAAAAGATGCGCGCCTGCGGGTTGCCGAGCACAGCGCGGATAGCCGCCATCTGCCCGGCGCGGTTCTGCTGCGTGCTCGCTGCGGTGCGCCGCGGTTCAAGCCCAACCAACCCCACAAGCGCCAGAATCAGCGCCACGCCGCCGGTCTCCAGGAAAACGGTGAAGAGGCGTTCTTCGCTGTACGGCTCCAGCGCGCGCCCAACAACGATGGCAGTCACAATGACGCTGGCGATCATCATGAACCACATGATCGCAACCGTGCGCGAACGCTGCTGCTCGGTGGACATGTCGCTGGCGAGCGACAGGTACGCAACGACCGCCAGGTTGTACCCGACGCCCCACATGCCGAACAGGAGAATCGCCAGCGGCACGCCGATCAGCGGATCGTGCGCCAGCGCCAGCGCCGCGTGCGGCGCCAGCGTCGCGCCAGTGAGCGCAAGCAACGTCCCCAGCGCGATGTATGGCGTGCGCCGGTACCCGAAGATCGGGTGGGTGTCGGAATACTGCCCGATCCAGACCTGCGCTGGCGAGAGTACATACGGCAGCACCACCAGCACAGCGACAACGCTCGCCAGAATGCCGAGATCGTGGATCATGATGCGGTTCAGCACGCTGTTGATCAGCACGAAGGTCATGGCGATGGCGACATGCAGCAACCCCAGGCGAATGTTCTTGAACAGCGTCATCGTGCGCTCCTTTCCTGAACATCGAGCGTTTACCGCTCAACGGCAATCCCTTCCAGTCGATCCTCAAGGTCCGCATAAATGGCTTGCAGCGCGTCGAGTGTGGCGTCGTCCGTCTGCCAGAACCCACGGCTGTGCGCTTCGAGCAGCCTGCCAGCGATGGCGGTGGCGGCATGCGGGTTGAGGCGCGCCAGGCGCTCGCGCATCTCCTCGTCGAGCACGAAGGTTTCGGCAACCCCCTGGTAGACCCATCCCTCGACGGCGTCCGCCGTGGCGCTCCAGCCATAGGTGTTGCCGACGCGCGCTTCGATCTCGTGAACGCCCTGATACCCATGCGCCAGCATTGCCTCGAACCATTTGGGGTTCAGCAGTTTGGCGCGGGTCTCGATGCGCACCTGCTGCTCCAGTGTGCTGATACGCTCACCGGTGGTCGCCAGCGCCTCGGCGACGAGCACGCGCGGACGGCTGCCGCGCAGCTTCTCGACGCTCTTCGTCACACCGCCAAGGTACTCGTAGTAGTGGTCGATGTCGCTGATCCCGATCTCGAAACTGTCCACGTTCTGGAAGGTCGCATCGACCGTCGCCAGCGCCC
>DAOTWI010000685.1:0-1621 GCA_034436075.1 Roseiflexus sp. | reverse complement strand
TACCGCTGGTCTGCCAGCACCCCGGTCCTATCCGTCTGCGAGTAGCCCGGTGGAGGTGACGGTCATCAGCGGGGCAAGGGCGCTGCAATCGGAGGCATCCGGCGCGCCTGGCGTGGCGTTCGCCTGCAGGACGCTGCTCGCCGCGCGGACATGATGGAGTTTGAGAACATAATCGGTATCGCCCAATGGAGCCCGCAAAGGCGGGCTTCGCAGCAGGAGCCCGTGGCTTATGGCGTTTGAGAACATAATCCGGTATCGCCCAATGGAGCCCGCAAAGGCGGGCTTCGCAGCAGGAGCCCGCGGCTTCAGCCGCCGGGCGGTCGAGCGGATAGCGGAATAATTTTTCAAAGTCCATAATGCCCGCGCTGATCACACGAAGCCCCGCTGACGCGGGGCTGCCAGTCGGTGTTCGCGCGTTCCGGAGCGAGAGCGCGGCAGCGCCCTTTGCAGGATCAGCCCGACAGTTCAGCCCTTCGACCCTTCGACCCTTCGACAATCTCAGGGCTCAGGGCTCACGGCGCCGTGTCGGACACGGATACAGTGGAGTCGCAGAACCTCTGTGCCTTTGCGCCTTTGTGTGAGTTCTGCAGAAGTGAGGTCGGAACTAACAGTCCCCTGGCGCTTGTGCGCCTCGCCAGGCATCGAGTTGCTGCACAAGCGCATCCATCGCGCCGCGGTGATAGCGCTCCACCCAGCCGGGATCGGTCCAGTCGATGGGACCATCGCGGATGTCGAAGAGGGTATGTTCGGCGCCTTCAGCGATGTACAGCGCCGCCGAAGAAGAAAAACGCGCGTTGTGCGCCGCTACCGCTTCAGGACCAATAGCAGTCAACTCTGGTTCACTATCCGCCACAATGACGATGATCGGCGCTTCGATGCGCACAACATCGCTGGCGCGGAGCAGGCTGGAGAGCAGCGCGACGCCGCGCGGCGCCTGCGCCTGAGCATACTCCGCGAACCGCGTTGCAAGATGCTGCGTGCCAAGGCTCTGCGCAACGATAAAGACCCGGCAACGATCGATGCCCGGTTGCGCAACCGCGGCGTGATAGGCCGCCAGCGCATCATCGCTCTCGCAGCACCCATACACCCCGCCGCTCGCGCCGGTTCCACGCTTGTCGAAGCGGAACACAGCATACCCGGAGCGCAACAGGATCTCTGCCAGATAGCCGTAAGAGTCGCGCGGAACAGGACCGGAGTGATGAATGATGAACACCAGCGGATGGGGACCGGCGCCCGGCGGGAGATCGAGTTCCCCTGCCAGTTCGGCATCGCCACTGACGAAGCGCACCTCGCGGCGCTCGACGGCGATGCCATCGAGTCGCGGTGTCGGCAGCGCATCGGCGCCGCCCGATCCTGACGGACTCCGTTCGGTTCGCGCACAACCAATCAGCAGAATGCTGAACAGCACAAGGGCGATCAAACCAGATTGGATCTGGCAGCGTGGCATCATTTCAAAATGTTCTACGATGACCAGGTTGCATTCAAATCTGCGGGCGAATAAACGTATCCGGTAGACCTTTGCCGCCAGGTCGCGCGTCCTCTGAGAGGCGGGACAGTGAACATTAAGTTCGGCATACACCGCCGTCCGTGCCCTGAGCCTCTCGAAGGACAAGGACGGCGC
>DAOTWI010000684.1:0-6917 GCA_034436075.1 Roseiflexus sp. | reverse complement strand
CTTCCGCCGGCGCTGCGGCTGAAACGCCGCCCGCAGCGCTGCCGGTCACTGGCGCAGCCGACGATATGGTGTGGATGGCGGCATTGGGAGTGCTGCTGCTGACAGGCGGCGGGCTCCTGATGCGGCGCGCAACGAGGATCGGTGTCCTGAAATGACGCAACGATCAGGCGTGCTCCCATATCTATCGTCTGCCTGCGGCGCCAGAATGCCGTTGCTGGTTCCTGGTTCTCAATCCTCGAGGCGCGTGCGCGTGGGCAGCGTCGGGCAGACCGCGCTGAACGTCGCCGGGTAGCGCCTTGATGCTTCAGGGCTGTTGGAGTATCATGCCTGGCGTCACGCATGTGGAGTCCGCCAAATGTCCTGACAACGCGCACGTCCCGTGAATTCGGTTCTCGGTTCTCATAGAGCGATCAACCAAAACCTGGACAATCACGCCTGCACCTGTGGAGCGACTGGCGTTGGCTTCGACAGGCTCAGCCAACGCCGATCACGACATTGTCCAATATCTGGTTGATCTTCCTATCAGTTCTTTCCCCCAACGATGTCCCATCCAACACACAACCAGCGCCGGGAAAACGAACGTCTTTCGGCAACGATCCGGCTCCTTGGCAATCTTCTGGGTGATGTCATTCGCGAGCAGGCGGGCGAGGCGGCATTCCAGCTGGTGGAACGCCTGCGAACGCTGGGAAAGGAGTTGCGCAACGGCGCCCCGGATCGGGCTGATGCTGAACTGCGCGCGCTGGCGTCTCAGATGACCGTTGCCGAAATCCAGACCGTTATCAAAGCATTCAATATCTACTTTCTCCTCGTTAACCTCGCCGAACAGATACAGCGCGTCTGGGTGTTGCGCGATCGTGAACGGCAACATCCAGACACGCCGCGTCCCGAATCGATCATGGCTGCTGTCGCCGAACTTCGCGCAGGCGGCATCCCGGCTTCAACCGTTCAGGAATGGCTCGCTACCGCTCGCATCCAGCTAGTCTTCACTGCTCACCCGACCGAGGCGCGCCGGCGCACGGCGCTGGAGAAAGTACGCCGGCTTGCGACGCTGCTCGACCAGCGAACCGGCGATCTGCACGGATTCGCACGTGAAGAGAACACGACGCGCATTCGCGAGGAGATCGTCTCGCTGTGGCAGACTGATGAAGTGCGGGTTGTCAAACCAACAGTGCTCGATGAAGTCAAGAATGGGTTGTTCTATTTCGAGAGCGGATTGTTCGACCTGATCCCACGCCTCTACCGTGAGCTGGAATATGCACTCGGCGTCGCCTATCCCGATCACGAATGGCGCGTACCGCCGCTGGTGCGCTATGGCGCGTGGATGGGAGGCGACCGCGATGGCAATCCGAATGTCACCCATACGGAGACCATGCAGGCTGTCCGCATGATGCGGACAGCAGCCATCGAACGGCATATCGCCGCTATCGAAGAACTCAGCCATCGCCTTGGGCAGTCCGTGCGGCAGACGCCGGTCAGCGACGAGTTGCGCGAGTCGCTTGCACATGACGCTGCACTCTTTCCTGAGACCGCCGATTTGCTGGCGCGACGCAACCCTTACGAGCTCTATCGCCAGAAATGCACCTACATCCGCGAGAAACTGCTGCGCACCCTCGACCATACACGCACAACGTCCCTCGACTGGGGACGATCCGATCCGCGGCTCACGGAAGCCTATTTCAGCCGCACTGATCTGCTCGATGACCTGAAAGTGATGGAGCGCAGCCTGTGCGCGAACAATGCCGCTATCGTCGCCAATGGCGCACTGCGTGACCTGATACGCCAGGCGGAGGTTTTTGGGTTGCACACAGCAACGATCGACATCCGCCAACACAGTGAGCGTCATACCGCTGCACTCGCCGAAGTGCTGGCAACCGCTGGCATCTGCGCCGACTACGCCGCGCTCAATGAAAACGAACGGATCGAACTGCTGGCGCGTGAAATCGAAAATCCGCGTCCGCTCATTCCAACCCGCCTCGACTACTCGCCCGACACGGTCGAGGTTATCGCCACGTTCCGCGCTGTCGCCGCCATCCTCGAACGTCTCAGCCCTGAAGCCATCGAGACCTATATCGTCAGCATGACGCGCGGCGCCAGCGACCTGCTTGTCCCGCTGCTCCTGGCAAAGGAAGCGGGGTTGTTTCGTCCGTTCCGTTTCAGTCGTCTGAATATCGCCCCGCTTTTCGAGACCGGCGCCGACCTGGAGTGTTGCGACGCCGTCCTCGAGGCATGCCTGCGCCTGCCGATCTACCGCGATCACCTGGCATTGCGCAGCAATCTGCAAGAAGTGATGATCGGCTATTCCGACAGCAACAAGGATGTCGGGTATGTCGCCGCCAATTGGGCGCTCTACCAGGCGCAGCGCAAACTGCGTGATCTTGGGCGACGCCACGGCATTCAGATGCGCCTGTTTCACGGGCGCGGCGGAGCGATTGGGCGCGGCGGCGGACCGGCGAATCACGCAATTCTGGCGCAACCGCCCGGCAGCATCGGCAACCAGATCAAAATCACTGAACAGGGCGAAGTGATTGCTGATCGGTATGGCTTGCCGCTGCTGGCGCACCGTCATGTCGAACAGGTAATGAATGCCGTGCTGCGCGCTGGTCTGCTCCAGCGCGATGATCCTCCTGAAGAATGGACGCAGGCGCTTGAACAGCTGGCGGCGCTCTCCCGGCGCCACTACCGCGCGCTGGTCTATGAACGCGCCGATTTCGTCCCATATTTCCGCAGTGTGACGCCAATCGCCGAAATCAGTCGCCTGAATATCGGCAGCCGTCCCGCGAGCCGCCGGAATACCGAACGGATTGAAGACCTGCGCGCGATTCCCTGGGTGTTCAGCTGGATGCAAAGCCGGCACACGCTGCCGGGATGGTATGGTCTGGGATGTGCGCTCGAGACATTTGTATACGACGGGGTGGCGGAAGAGACCTCAGGGTCAGCCATTGATCGACTGGCGCTGTTGCAGGACATGTACGCTCATTGGTCCTTTTTCCGGGTCATGATCGACAATGCCCAGATGATTCTGGGCAAAGCCGATCTCCATATCGCATCACAGTATGCTGAACTTGCACCCGATCAGAGCGCCGCAAACGCTCTATTCGCCGCCATCCGCCACGAACACGAACGCGCCAACCGGATGATTCGCCGGATCGCACGGATCGAACGCTTGCTTGATAACGCCCTGGTGCTGCAACACTCGATTCAGCGCCGCAATCCGTATATTGATCCGATGAGTTACCTTCAGATCGAACTGCTGCGCCGACTCCGCGCTGCACCTGATGGACCAGACCATGCGGCAATCGAAGACGCTATTCTGTTAAGCATCAGCGGACTGGCGGCAGGGTTGATGAATACCGGCTGAGCGAGCGAACAACCGGACCAGATGCTGAACTTCATGGAAGAGACGGGGCGAAGACGCGGTAAAGACGTTGCGAGGTAGAGATGGGGTAAAGACGTTGCGAGGTAGAGATGGGGTAAAGACGTTGCAATGCAACGTCTTTACCCCATCTCTACCTCGTCCCAACCCCATCCCAACCCCGTCCCAACGATGCAACGCCTCCACTGCGGATGATCGGCGAACAGCGGCGCGCGCCAGCATCACCACACAATGATCGGCAGATGATTGGCAACGCTCACATTAGCGGCTTCGCGCAGCACGCTCAGGCAACGACGAACTGGATGTTCCGGCGCCACGCCTGCCTGATCCAGCATTCCTTCGAGTTCAACCAGTTCGCGTTGCAGCGCCGTCGATGAACCGAAACTGACCACCGACTCCTCAGTCGGTTCATCCTCGTCGTCCTCCGGTTCTTCCTCAATCCAGATCGGCTCCGGAAAATCAACCGGCAGGTAATAGCCGCCTTCCCCCTGATGCTTGACCAGGTGCGGAAAGCGGGTTGTCTGTTCATCCTCCCAGATCGCTGCCAGCAGCGAGTCCGGTTCTTCATCGAATTCGAAGTCTGGCGCCAGCAACGGAGTGATATCCTGGCCATTTTCCAGATACACGGCGATCAGGCGGAGCAGAAAGAGATCGTGATACCGCTCAATGCCGCCTTCCCAGATCTCGACGCCAGGATTCGCCAGGAGATCGACTTCCACCCCCTCATCCCGCAGCAGATTTTGCACGTCGGTCAACCACTCACGTTCCGCCTCGTAACTTTCACGGTCTTCCTCAGGGAGGGTGGTGAACATTGAACCGACCAGAAGATCGAGTTCAGTCATACCATTGTCAGGCATAGTTCTGTGTCCTTCACGACAGACAACATGCAGGTCCAGGAGTCGCCACAGCGATCCCATCGCACCGCCGGTCGAAACGAGCGCCCTTCTGCATCACTGGGTGGACGACGAAGACATTGCGCCATCAGCGCCCGCTCGACATCCTGTTCGTTGCGAATATGTGAGGAGTATACCATATCTATCACTTTCTGATCATTGACAGCACGCGCCTGTTTGAAGTATAGTGGTACAGCGTCCCTGTGACGACCTATGGCGTCTCATGCGGACGTTTGTCTCGATCTTCCTCAATGTGTCCCATGCCGGGTTCCCGATATTCCTGGCAACTTTGTTGTACTGGAGGTTTGCGTGTCGGCTGACCAGGTCCACTTCTCATCAACAGCCGAGGCGGCAGAGCGTGATCGCTTTCCGGTCATGGCGCGCCCGCGCGTGCGGCGACCGCGCCGTCGCAACGACGGATGGCTGTGGTTTGCGCTGGCGGTGATTGCACTCATCGCGCTGGCGCTTGCGGGTGGCGCTGCGTACATCCATCGGTCATACGAAGGGCGGATCTATCCGAATGTGTCGATCCAGGGCATTGCGGTTGGCGAAATGACGCCAGACCAGGCAGAGGCTGTGATACGGGCGCGCTATGAAGCGTTCCTCCGTCAACCGCTGGTCATCACGTATGGCGATCGCCAGTGGACGCCAACCCTCGACGATGTGGGGATGACGTTCGATTTTCGCAGCGCCGTCGATATGGCGTACAATGCTGGGCGCGGCAACGGGTTGATCGATGATGTGCAGGAAATCGCTGCGATCTGGCAGAATGGTCTCGAAATCCCGCTGCGCGTCTCCTACGACGAAATGCGCGCTCAGGCATACCTGGCGCAACTGGCGCGCGAGATTGAGCAGGCGCCCGCCGATGCTCAGGTGCGTCTCGATGGCGAGCAGGTCGCAATTGTCGGCGCAGTGATTGGCAGGCAGGTGCTGGTCGATGCAACGCTGATGCAGGTGTCGCAGCAGTTGCAGGCGTTTATGCCCGCCACCATTCCGCTCCAGACCCGTGAATTGCCGCCGCGCCTCGACGATGCCACCGTCACCGCAGCACGCTCACAGATCGAGACGATCCTTCAGGGTCCGCTGTCGCTGCGTGTGGGCAAAAATGAGTACGAATGGACGGTCAGCGAACTGGCGGAGATGATCGTCATCGAGCGTGTTTCTTCGAACGAAGGCGACGCGATTGTTGTGACGCTCGACCGGAGCGCCATCGAACGACGCCTCCGCCAGATTGCCGACGAAACCGAGAAACCCGGCACCCGTCCGCGTGTGGCATGGAACAACGGCAATCTCACGATCACGAAACCTGGCAGGCCCGGTCTTCGTCTCGATGAAGCGCGCGCTCGCGAGATGGTGCTGGTCGCGCTCACCGGGCGCGATAGAACGCTTGAACTGCCCATGGTTCCCACCGATCCGCCGGTGACAGAGGCGAACCTCAATCAACTGGGCATCCGCGAATTGGTGAGCATTGGCAAGAGCGATTTTACCGGTTCAGCAGCCTATCGCGTCCACAACATCGGCGTCGGTATGCAACTGCTCAATGGATTGCTGGTCGCCCCCGGCGAAGAGTTTTCGTTCAATAAGAATATCGGGCAGATCAATGCCGCCAATGGGTTCGTCGAAGGCGCGGCAATCATTCAGAACCGGACGCAGCAGGAGTTCGGCGGCGGCATTTGCCAGGACTCGACCACGCTGTTCCGCGCCGCCTTCTGGGCTGGATTGCCGATCACCGAGCGCTGGGGACATTCGTTTTACATCAGCTGGTACGACAAATATGCGCTCGGTCCGCGCGGCAATGGTCCCGGTCTCGATGCAACGATCTTCACTGGCGGACCAGACCTGAAGTTTATGAATGATACCGGCGCCTGGCTGCTGATCCAGGCATGGTCGAACCCGAAGACGGGTGTGGCGCAAATTGAGTTGTATGGCACCAAACCGAACCGCACGGTCGATCTGACCCACAAAGTGTATGATCATACGCCCGCGCCGACGGAGCCGGTCTTCGTCGCCGATCCCAAAGTGCCGCAGGGGACAATCAAGCACACCGACAAGGCGCGCGGCGGCATGACAATTGATGTCTATCGTCTGGTGGTCGAGAACGGCGTGCCGCGCCCGCCTGAGTTATTCCGCACCCGTTTCCGACCATGGCCTAATATTTACACCCTGAATCCTGCTGACATCGGGCCCGATGGGAAGCCGCGCATTCCGTTCCCCGCCACGGAACAACCGGCGCAACCCGCGCCGCCAGCCGAACAACCCGCCGAACCGCCGCCGCCGCCAGGGGTTGAACCGCAACCTGATCAAAACTCTGGCGAACAGCCGCCAGCGAATGGATGATGCACGACATGTCGGGAAGGGTCCTACGGGCGGGACGTGGTTAAGCGGCAGCGCTGGCAACCAGGCTTGGGCTGCATCGAGGTCAATCGCGGGCGGTGGAGCGTCGTCGTGAATGGATCGTCCGCCCTCCGTGGAAACAATTGCCAATCAGGAGAAGGTCCCGCCAACAATGCTGCGGCGCTGATCGAACTGCACTCTTTTGGTAGTGCGAGTAGCGCCGCACGCGATCACTGTGCAATGCTGCCCGCCCGGCGCCGCGCCACTGCCCATCCCGCGCTCTCGGGCGGCGCGCTGACCGCCACCAGTTTCCCGTC
>DAOTWI010000683.1:0-2605 GCA_034436075.1 Roseiflexus sp. | reverse complement strand
CCGCCGTCGCGCGCACCCCGCAGTTGCTGGCGACCCTGCGCGACGCGGGCGTGGTCGATGCCGGAGGGCAGGGCTTGCTGGTGCTGCTCGAAGCGCTGCTGCGCTATGCCCGCGGCGAAACAAGTGAGTGGCGCGCACCGGCAAGCGCGCCGGCGGCGCTCATTGACGATCACGCCGGGAGCGCAGGTTTCTGCACCAGTTTTGTGATCCATCACGCCACTGCATCGCTCGAAACACTCCGACACGTCTTTGCGACGCTCGGCGACTCGCTGGTGGTTGCTGGCGATTGCACTCTGGTCAAAATCCATCTTCACACCCTGCGACCGGGAGATGCGCTCAATCGCGCGCTGGAGTTCGGCGCCCTCGATCAGATCGAGGTGGTGAACATGGACCTGCAGCGCGCGGCGCGCCATGCGGATGCGGCGCTTTCTGACGTTCGCTCCGATCCGGCGGCAACCGGGACCATCGGAACGAACGCAGTCGGTGTCATCGCGCTGGCGTCGGGCGCGGGATACGCGGCAATCCTGCGCGACCTGCGCGCCGATCTGGTGTGGGAGACGGATGCGCCGCCAACCATCGACGAATGGCGCGCAGCCTTTGAGCGTCTGCCGCAGCAGAACATTATCGTGTTGCCCAATGATCCGCAGGCGGCGGCAACGGCGCTGGCAGCCGCACAGCAGATCGCCAGGCGCATCGACATCGTGCCGGCAACCTCGCCGCCGCAGGGTGTTGCCGCGCTGCTGGCGCTGAACTTTCAGGCGGATATCGATCTGAATGTCCAGGCGATGACCGCAGCAGCGCAACGGGTGCGCGTCATAACGTTTGATGCGCAGCGGTGCGACGAGACGGAAACGTCTGCAGAAGCAACGCAAGATGCGTATAATGTGTGGTACACATTGCGCCAGATCGGAGCGAGCGATGCCGAAATTGCCACGCTCTACTACGGGCAGGCTGTAGATGCCGCTGATGCAGAGCGACTGGCGCAGGCAATCCAGGCTGCGTTCCCGATGCTGCATGTCGAGATCCATGCCAGCGGGCAGCCGGGCGGCAGCGTTGCCATTGCGCTCGAATAACGGCCAGGCGCCGCTGTATGCGATGAAACGAGAAACGTATGGCAAGCATCAAAATCGTCACTGATAGTTCCAGCGACATTCCGTTGAGTGTTGCGCACGAATTGGGGATCGAGATCATCCCGCTCCAGATTGTCGTCGGCAATCAGAGTTACCGCGCCGGTCTCGACATTACCGCAGAGCAGTTTTATCAGGCGATGCAGGAGAATCGCATGCAGATCGCGGCGCAGCCGCCGCCGATGACGACCTTCGAGCACCTCTACCGCCGCCTGACGCTGGAATATGAGCACATCTTCTCGATTCATCTCTCCAACCGCGTCGTGCCGAATTATCGCGTGGCGCAACAGGCGCGCAGCCGCCTGCCGGCGTCGTCCAGCCGGGTGGAGATCATTGACAGCAAATTGATCTCGATGGCGCTCGGCATGGTCGTCGTCCACGCGGCGCGCGCCGTGCGCGATGGCGCAACCCCCGATGAAGTCGCACATCTGATTAATCTGCTGATCCAGCACTGCCACATGGTCTTCTTCGTCGATACCATCGAATATCTCGAACACAGCGGACGGCTGGCGCTGGCGACGACGGTGCTCGGTTCGATGCAGCGCATCAAGCCGCTGCTCCTGATCGACGATGGCGAGATCGTTCCTTATGAGCGCACCCGCACCCGTGCTAAAGCCATCGAAGGGTTGTACACCTTTATCGAGGATTTCCCGCGTGTTCGCGAAGTGACGGCGCTGTACGCGACAACGCCGGAAGATGTCGAGAAGTTGCTCGAAAAGGTCGATCCGATCTTTCCCCGCGATCGGGTGCAGATCGCACAGTTTGGTCCAGGCGTCGGCGCCTTCCTCGGACCTGGCGCCATGGGCGTGGCCGTGTTCGAAGGGATCGATTAACCTATGCCATCGGTCAAGATCGTTGTTGATTCGACTGCCGACATTCCCGCCGATGTCCGCGCTGCGCACCATATCCACGTCGTTCCCGTGCTGTTGCACCGTGGGGGAGAAACGTTGCGCGACGACATCGACATCAGCCGTGATGCGTACTACCGCTGGATCGCTGAACACGACGAACTGCCCACAACGTCGGCGCCGTCGGTTGGGATGTTCGAGGAAGTATTCCGTGCGTTGACCCGTGATGGCAGCGAGGTGTTGTCGCTCAGCGTCGCCGCAGGCTTGAGCGCCACCTACAGCGCTGCCGTGCAGGCGGCGCGTCTGGTTGAGGATGCGCGCATCGTCTGTGTGGACAGCCACTCGATCGCGATGCCTATCGCCTATCTGGCGCTCGCCGCTGCCCGCCGTCTGTCGCAGGGCGCAACCCTCGATGAGGCGGTTGAACTGGTCGAACGCCTGCGCGATCAGACGGTTGCGTATGTGTCGCTCCAGACGTTGCGCTACCTGGAGCGCGGCGGGCGTATCAGCCGCACCCGCGCGTTGCTGGGCACGCTGCTCGATGTAAAACCAATCCTGGAAGTGCGCGACTCGCAGGTGCTGCCGGTCGAGCGGGTGCGCACCTGGCGGCGCGTCCCGGCGCGCTTGCTG
>DAOTWI010000682.1:0-1603 GCA_034436075.1 Roseiflexus sp. | reverse complement strand
CCCCGCTTGCGGGGGGGTTGGGGGGGGAGACGCTGTTCCACAGGCTCAGGTCATTGTCTGGGTTTTGGTTGATCGCTCTCATTATTATTCAGTCCGAAGACCGGTTTACTCGAACTGAACTTCCTTCGGGCGTATTGCAGGGGTGATGGTTGGGGAAGAAGACCCCATCCAGCGTTATAATATGGTTTTTGAGAAAATAATCCGGTATCGCCCAGTCGAGCCCGCGCAGGCGGGCTTCGCTTCCCGTAGCCCGCGGCTTCAACCGCCGGGCGGACTCAAGAACGAGAGCAGACCCCATCCGCACCGAACCGCATCACGGCATTTCTCCTTTCGGCGCTCGAAGACGCCACAAGGTAGGACCGGCGCTGCGCATGGTCGGTTGCCTGATAAAAGGGTCGAGCACTTCACGGAGAGTATCGGCATCGATCGGTTTTTGCAGATAGCCGCTCACCATGTGCAGCCGGGCGATCACTGGCAGGTCGGGGTGAGCCGACATGAGGATGATCGGCGGCAGCGGCGCGCCGCGTGCGCGTAACCGGCGCACCACATCACCGCCGCTGAAGGTGGTCAGTTCATAGTCGAGGATGATTAAGTCGAAAGCGATTTGCCGCGTCAGGCTGAGTGCGGCGCTGCCGTCGCCCGCCGGTATGATCTGGAGGTGATCGTAGCAGGCGTTGAGCAGTTCGCAGAAAGAGTCGCGGAACACGCGATTGTCATCAACGACGAGGACATTGGTCGGCATCAGGGTCTCGCTCTCTTTCGAGCAGCCATCAGTTCTCTCAGCTCTATAGTAGTTGATTGCCAGCACCAGCGCATTACCGGACTGTGATTTGCGCGCTGCGCTTTCCCCTGCTACACTACGCGCCGCGATGAGAAGCGTTGGCGTTGCCATTGTGTCGTTCAATACGCGCGATCTGCTCGCAGCGTGCCTGGAGTCGCTCCAGGCATGCTCGCTGCCATTGCACATGATGGTGGTCGATAACGCTTCCGCCGATGGCAGCGCCGATCTGGTGCGCTGTCGTTTCCCGCAGGTGGCGCTCATCGAGCCGGGACGAAATCTGGGATTCGCTGCTGCGACCAATCTGGCAATCGGCGCGTTGCGCCGTGCGCATCCGGCGCTCGAATACGTGCTGCTGCTCAACCCCGACACGGTTGTTCACGCAGGCGCTATCGAGACGCTGGTTGCCTTCCTTGATGCCCACCCGCGCGTTGGTGTCGTTGCGCCCCGATTATTGAACCCTGATGGAACCCTTCAGCCGGCGGCGTTTCGCTTCCCGACGCTGATGATGACGCTGCTCGATCTCTTCCCGCCAGGTGACGTGTTGCCGGGACGCCTCTACAACTCCTGGTGGCACGGCCGGTATCCGCAGGAATGGTCGGGCGATGCCCCCTTCCCGATCGATCATCCGCTCGGCGCCTGTATGCTCGTCCGTTGTGCAGTGATCGACCAGGTGGGTCTGTTCGATGAAGGGTATTTCATGTATGCCGAGGAGGTCGATTGGTGTTACCGCGTTCGACGCGCGGGATGGGCGATCTGGCAGGCGCCAGCCGCTCAGGTGGTGCACGTCGGCGGCGCGGCGACCGGTCAGTTCCGCGCGCGGAT
>DAOTWI010000681.1:0-4069 GCA_034436075.1 Roseiflexus sp. | reverse complement strand
CTCCAACCGCCGCTTCCGCTGCCGCGCCAGCAACCACCGGCGCGCAGCAGCAGAAAGCGCCAGAAGCGCCCCGGCAGCCTCCGCCAGCAATGCCGTCTGAACCGGCGTCGGTCGATTCGCTGGCATCACTGCGCCCCGGCGCAGCCTCCAAACGCAGCAGTTTGCTGCGCCGTCCAGGGGATGCCAGCAAGGCGACCGCGAGCGCTCCGCCAGCCAGTATGCCAGTCGAGCAGCCCAAAAAGCGTTCACGCGCCGCCATCTTCGCCCTTCTCGGCATTATCATCGCGGTCGTTGTGCTGCTGGTCGTTGGGTTGGTGTATCTGTATCCCGATATGCTGGCGCCGCGACCCGCTGAAGAGGCAACCGTCCCGACAGTCGAGCCGGAGACGTCGACGCCGGTTCCGACAGCGACGAGTATTCCAACCGCTACGCCCGCCCCGACGCCGACGCCGGTCGATGTTCAGGCGCTGGTGCGTGAGGCGGATGAACTGGCTGCCAGCGGCAGCCTGGGGCAGGCATCCGAGCGCTACACCGAAGCGATCCGCGCCGATCCGTCGTCGTTTGCGGCGTACTTCGGGCGCGCGCAGGTCAACTTCAATCTGTCGCTCTTCCAGAACGCCGTCGATGATTTCACCAAGGCGTTGGCGCTCGACCCGGAGAACGTCGAGGCGTACCACCAGCGCGCGCGCGCTTTCTATCGTCTGAACCAGTATGATGAAGCCATTCGTGACTTCACCGAGGCGCTTGCGCGCGATCCCAACAACGATGTGCTCCTGATGCGCCGCGGCGTCGCCTACCGTGACAACGGCCAGTACGACGAGGCGCTGGCGGATTTCGATCAGTCGCTCCAGTTGAACCCGGAGGTCAGTTTCACCTACTACCACCGCGCGCTGTTATTCCAGGCAATCGGCAGGCTCGACCGGGCGCGCGCCGATTTTGATCGGGCGCTGACGATTGCGCCGGAGTATCGTCTGGCATACGTCGGGCGCGGGTCGCTGCGCCTGGAGCAGGGTGACGCGCGCGGCGCGCTGCGCGACTGTTCCCGCGCTATCGAACTCGACGCCACCGAGATCGACGCCTATCTCTGCCGCGCCAGAGCCGCCATTGCGCTCCGCGATTACCGCGCCGCTGTCGCCGACCTTGATATTGTCATTGCGCGCGACCCCGAGAGCGCCGACGCGTACCGCGAGCGCGGAAGGGCGCACCAGGCATTGCGTGACACGGCTGAGGCGCAGGCGGATTATCAGCGCGCTGTGGAACTCTACCGCCTCCAGGGGCGCGACAAGGACCTGGCGGAAGTCGAAAAATTGCTTGCTGCGCTGAAGTAGCCGTGCGGATCGATATCCACATGCACTTCCAGCCCCCGGAAGCGCTCGCGTATCTGGCTGAGGCTGCTGAACGCGAACCGTACTGGGCAATGCTCCTCGGTCTGCATACGACGACCCGCCAGCCGCCGGCATCGGTGGATGCAGGGCGCGTCCTGGCGGACATGGATCGCGCCGGGATCGACCGCGCGGTGATCCAGGGGGAGTACTATCGCCAGCACGAGTCGTGTGTCGCCGCCAACGACCGCGCGCTGGCGCTGCACCGGCGCCACCCGGAACGGTTTCTGGTCTTCGCAACCGTCCAACCCGCCGATACCCGCGCGCTCGACGAAGTGCGGCGCTGCGCTGCTGCTGGCGCCGCTGGCGTTGGGGAACTCAACCCGTATGCCCAGGGTTTTACCCTCAACTCGCCAGCATTCCTGCGGCTGGCGGAGACCTGCATCGACCTCAACCTGCCGCTCCTGCTCCACGTGAATGAGCCGGTGGGACGCTACTACCCCGGCAAAGCCGTCACGTCGCTGGCGCAGTATTACGAGCTTGCTCTGCGTTTCCCCGATCTCACGATCATCCTGGCGCACTGGGGAGGCGGGTTGTTCTTCTACGAACTCATGCCGCCGGTGCGCCAGGCGCTGCGCAACGTCTGGTACGATACGGCGGCATCGCCGCTCCTCTACCCGACTGCCGACATCTTTGCGGTGGCGCTGCGCTGCGTCCATCCGCGCAAAATCCTGTTCGGCAGCGACTATCCGCTGCCGCTCTACCCGCGGGTGTCGCGCGAACCCGACTTCTCCGCCTTTCTCGACGAGATCATGGCGCTGGACATCGCACCTGGCATCCGCGACGATCTTCTGGGGCGCAACAGCGCGCGCCTGTTGGGGTTGATCCCGTCCGAAGATGCGCCTGAAGAAGATACGGCGCGCCAGAATCCCATGCCTCCTCCCCGCCGCCCAATCACAGCGGCCATGCCGGTTGCTGCCATTGCTGCCGCCTGGTCGCCGGCTCGCGCGGTTCTGGAGGCATACGGCATTCCCTGGGAAACGGTCGAGGTTCCGTTCTGGGAACCGCTGAGTCAGGCGGCGGCGGCGCGCGGGATCGGGCCGGAGCGCCTGGCGCGCCTGCTCGCAGACCTCAACGCCGCTGTTCGGCAAGAAAATGAGACGCCATGAATCGCGCACTCGCCGTTTTTGTCTTTTTTGGCATTGGCTACTTTCTCTCCAATTTCTTCCGCGCCGCCAACGCCGTGATCTCCGGCGACCTGATGCGCGATCTGGGGTTGAGCGCCGCTGATCTCGGTCTGATGACCAGCCTGTTCTACGCTGGCTTTGCTGCGGTGCAATTACCGCTCGGCGTGGCGCTGGATCGCATCGGTCCGCGTTTCGCCGTGCCGTCCCTGATGCTGATGACGGTCGTCGGGTGCCTGTTGTTCGCCACGGCGATGGCGCTGCCGCAGGTCGCCATAGGGCGCACCATGATTGGAGTCGGCATGGCGGGCAATCTGATGGGTGCAGTCAAGGCGTTCAGCGCCTGGTTTCCGCCGCGGCGCGTGGCGACATTCACCAGCCTGATGGTGGGCATTGGGGCGCTGGGGGCGCTCGTGGCGGCGACGCCGCTCGCCTGGCTAAACCAGCAGTTCGGCTGGCGCGACGTCTTTCTCGGCGGCGCCATTGTGACGATGCTGAGTGCAACCGGGATCATCGTCGGCACGCGCAACGCGCCGCCTGGCGTGCTCTGGCGCGCCACGTCGGATGTGTCCGATGCCGGGTTCGCTCAGATTTTTCGCAACCCGCACTTCTGGCGCATCGCGCCGCTCAATCTCACGCTGCTCGGCACAACGCTCGCCGTTCAGACCCTGTGGGCGGGACCGTACCTCTTCGACACGCTGCGCCTGTCGCAGTTTGAAGCGGGCAACCTGATCCTGATCATCAGCGCAGGCGTGGCCGCCGGGTACGGCAGCTGCGGCGCGCTGGCGGACAGGTTCGGCGCGCGCCGGGTGATGACGGCGAGCACCCTCGTGTTTCTGGCAGCGCAAACGCCGCTTCTTCTACCGGATCCTCCGTCCATGACCGCACTGGCAATCACGTTCTTCCTGTTCGGCTTCAGCGGCGCCTTCAGCCTGTTGACGCTGGCGCAGGTACGCGAACTGTTCCCGCCATACATGGGCGGGTGCGCCGTTACTGCCGTCAACCTGTTCGGCTTCGGCGGCGCGACTGCGATCCAGTGGGGCATGGGCGTGATCATCAGCGCATTCGCGCAGATCGGCGGTGGTCGTTACCCGGTCGAGGCGTACATTGCAGCATTCGGCGCAGCGCTGGCGCTCAATGTCGCTGCGCTCGTCTGGTACCTGACGCCGGTTCCATTGAGGGCGGAGAAGACGAAGGCGAGCGGGGTTGAAGGTTGAAGGTTGAACGTTGAACGTTGAACGTTGAATGTGAAGGGTTTGCAGGCATAAAGTCATCTCTGTGCTCTCTGTGGCTCTGTGGTTCAAACAGGCTGGCAGGCGAGGGGCGGCAGGTTGCAGGTTGCAGGTTGCAGGTGGGCGTTGAACGTTGAATGTTGAACGTTGCACGTTACCAGGGAAGACATTACCGGCAACTTGTTAATGGTTCTCAGTTCTCGGTTCTCAGTTCTCAGTTCTCGGTTCTCAGTTCTTGGTTCTCAGTTCTCAGTTCTTGGTTCTCAGTTCTCAGTTCTCAGTTCTCAGTTCTCGGTTCTCCCAGCATGTCCATCCCTCGTTACAACGCCTA
>DAOTWI010000680.1:0-3114 GCA_034436075.1 Roseiflexus sp. | reverse complement strand
CGGGAGATCGAGCGCGGCGCGCGCTGCCGCCAGATCGCGCGGTTGAAAGCGGCGCAGATCGACCCCTGCTGGCACAACCCCGATCCTCGCCGCATCTGCGTTGTAGTGCCAGACCATCTGCGCCCGGTCGAGCGGCGTCGCCGCCACGATCGCATCAGCCTCACGCAGAATGCGCTCCTCGACAGCAACCCGTTGCCTGGTCTCGCGTTCCTCCGCGCCGCGCGCCACCTGATTTTTCATGGCGCCAAGCGTATGGAACATATGTACGACAGGCGCGCCCCAACTGCGGCGCAGCGCCAGCGCCGCTTCGCCGGAGACCCAGTAGTGACTGTGGATGATGTCGTAGTGCAGGTCTTCACCATCGGCGAAGCAGCGCACCCGCCCGACGAACTCTGGAAGATAGTCCAGCAGACGGTTCTTATCGTAAGGGATGGCAGGTCCGGCGCGCACATGGATCAGGCGCACCCCCCGATCGATCGGGACGACCGCTGGTGCGTTGCGCTCCTGAGCGCGGGTGAAGATATCGACCGACACGCCGCGCCGTCCAAACTCGCGGCTCAATTCACGAACATACACGTTCATGCCCCCCGCCTCCTTGCCTCCCAGGCGCGCGAGCGGGCTGCTATGAACGCTAAGCATTGCGATGCGCATGCAATTGTTCTCCTGAAACGTGTGAAGAGCACGGGAGCGCGTACCTGGCGCTTCCGCGCGCGCGCAGCGAGGCGTTCAACCTTCCGCCAGACATCAAGAGGGACGCGGTTGCCGCATCCCTCCTGCGCCTCTGTGCGCTCTATTCCCTGGTATTATACGCTCAAACGCCTGCGTTGTATGCACAAGCCGTCGTTTGCTGACTATCCCACCAGCAGCACTTTGCCGGGTTGCGTCTTTTGCTCGGCAGCAATCACAGCCTCCCGCACACCGGCGAGGTCGTACTCCGCCGCAACCGGCGTCGTCAGCGTGCCATCGGCGATTAATCTGAACAGGGTGGCGAAAAGGGTCTGCACCTGTTCCGGCGTGGCGCTCTGAAACCAGTGCGTCAGCCACCAGCCGCGGATGGAGGCGCTGCGGAACAGCAGCATCCCCGGATGAATGGTGAGCGGTTCGCCAGCAATCGCGCCATAGACCAGCATCGTTCCGCCAGCGCCGAGCGACGCTGCCAGCCGCGAGCCGCTCGCGCCGCCGACCGAATCGAGCGCATAGCGCACACCCTTGCCGCCTGTCAGGGCGTGCACCCGCGAAACGACGTTTTCGTCCTGCTCACAGATGAGTTCATCCGCCCCCAGGGCGCGCAGGTCCTCCATCACTTCGTAGCGGCGCACGACGTTTATGGTGCGAACGCCACGGCGCTGCGCCAGCCGAATGACGTGCCGCCCGACGATGGAATTGGCGGCGTTTTGGAGCACCCACTCGCCAGGTTCGACCCGCAGCGTCTCGGTGAGCATCAGCCAGGCAGTCGCTGGATTGACCAGCGCCATTGCCGCCTGGCGATCGCCGATCTGTTTCGGAACCGGGATGGCTCTGGCGGCGGGAACGACCACATACTCCTGCCAGAGGCCTGCCGCACCCATCGGAATGACCAGTTGCCCGATGGTGCGGTCGGTCACGCCTTCGCCAACACCGACAATCACGCCGGCGCCTTCGAACCCGGGCACAGCAGGAAGACGCGGCAGCGCACCATACAACCCGCGGATGACGAACAGATCGGAGGGGTTGATCGGGCGAACCTGCACCCGCACCAGCACCTGGCCGGGACCCGGTTGCGGGGCGGGGACGTTTTCGACGGTCAGAACATCGGCAGGTTCACCAAAAGAGGCGAAACGAACGGCGCGCATGGCTAGTCTTCTCTCCTGCAATGTAAAGCGGGTGCGTAATAACCGGTAGTGTATCACTATTTTCTGGTTTCTACTTCCTATTTCCTACAAAAGGGTGTAGACTCTCATGCAGCAGCATTTCACCAGAGGAGGCCGCCATGAACGAACGCACCATACTTGAGCCAGGCGTCGTTCCCGGCGAGTGGTGGCATCGCACCGCCGATGGCCGGTTTCAGTGCGATCTCTGCCCGCGTGGCTGCACGCTGCGCCCTGGACAGCACGGCTTCTGCTTCGTGCGCGAGGCGCGCGATGAGGGAATCGTTCTGACCGCGTATGGTCGCGCGTCTGGTTTCTGCGCCGATCCTATCGAAAAGAAGCCGCTTTTCCATTTTCTTCCCGGCACCGGAGTCCTGTCCTTTGGCACTGCCGGATGCAACCTGGGGTGCCGTTTCTGCCAGAACTGGTCGATCTCCAAAGCGCGCGAGATGGCGCTGCTCGACGCGCGCGCGACGCCGGAGGAGGTTGCAGAGGCGGCGCTTGCCGCAGGGTGTCGCAGTGTCGCCTTTACCTACAACGACCCAGTTATTTTTGCCGAGTACGCCATCGACTGTGCGCGTGCGGCGCACGAACGCGGACTAGCGACGGTCGTCGTGTCGGCGGGGTATATTTCGCCGCAGGCGCGCCCTGCCTTCTTCGAGCATATTGATGCCGCAAACATTGACCTCAAGGGGTTCAGCGAAGCGTTCTACCGGAAATTGTGTCTTGGCTCGTTAGCGCCGGTGCTCGATACGCTCCGCTGGCTGCGCCGCGAAACAAATGTCTGGCTGGAAGTGACCAACCTGATCATCCCCGGCGCCAATGACTCGCCGGACGATATCGCGCGCCTGTGCGACTGGTTCGTGAACGAACTCAGTCCTGATGTACCGCTGCATTTGACGGCGTTTCATCCAGATTACCGCATGCTCGATACGCCGCCGACGCCAGCAGCAACGCTGAAACGCGCCCGCGAACAGGCGCTCGCTGCTGGTTTGCGCTATGTGTACACCGGGAATGTGGACGATGCCGCAGGGCAGGCGACCTACTGCGCCGGTTGCGGGGCGCGGGTCATCGAGCGCGACTGGCATCGCCTGAAGCGCTGGCGGCTCGACGCCGCGGGACAGTGCGCGCGCTGCGGTCATCCGCTGCCGGGACGGTTCGACGCCGCGCCGGGTCGCTGGAATGGACGGATTATGCCGGTGCGGATTGTGGGGTCACTCGTGTGATTCGTTGTGCCTGCAACGGAGCCGGTGCGGGGGGTGGAGAC
>DAOTWI010000679.1:0-3162 GCA_034436075.1 Roseiflexus sp. | reverse complement strand
CACCTCGAGCGGCTCCGGCGGCTCTTGCAGGCGGCGCAGTTGCGCCTGCGCTTCTTCCAGGTCGAGTTCGGCGCGGCGGATTGCCGCGTCGCGCTGCGCCTTCGAGCGGTTCAGCACCAGTTGCGCCTGTTCCAGCGCCACTTCCGCCTGCCGCAATTGGTTCGGCAGATCGCCCATCTCTAGTTCGGCGAGCAACTGCCCCTTCGTCACCGGGTCGTTGCGGTCGACGTACAACACTTTGAGAAAGCCATTCTGGGTGAATGACAGTTCCAACTGTTTGGTGGCGGCGACAAACCCGCTGACCTTGATCTCATCGACGACCACGCCGCGCTGTACGGTGTATGTCGGTTTCTCCAGCACATTCTGGATCGGGCGTGGCGTAGGGGTCGGCGCCGTCTGCGCGGTTGCGCCGCCGCAGGCGGTGAGCAGCGCGATCGTCAGGACGAAGAGCGTGGCGCGGAGAAGGAGGGATCGGTGATTCATAGACTCTTCCGTCATTGGAACGTGACCTTTTGAATTATACCATCATTTGACACTGAGAGCGGTCACACTCGCGGCAGCGGCGCGACTTGTGCAGTGTCGTTGCTCATCACGCAACCTTCGTTCTCTAGGGATCATGAGCGTTTCGATGGTGAAACGGCGAGTGTCGTGGAATCAGGAAGAGCAGCATGAACGTCGTCAGGCGCGACCCCCTGGCGCCAGATGAGACTCAACGTCTTCTCTTTCGAGAATGTCGTTGGATGCAACTGTGACTCCGTTATGCCACAATTCGTATTCACTCAAATCCATGTCATCGTTCCAGGACACGCCATATCCGCCTGGATCGACCATAACCGCCTTGAAAAAGGCTTCCTGGTTCAGTAAACGAAAACGTTCGAGGCGTAAAATCTGCTGGCAATCATATATTTTTTGCGTTCCATCGACAAATGTGACCAGTAATCGTTTTCCCTCGAGAGGAGAAACAGATTGTATTCTTGGGACGTTCATTGCAGTCACTCCAATCCTGGTAAACGTTTGAATTCTTTCGTCTGCCACATGCGTAACAGTTCGTGCTGGTAGTGCTCCGCCCACTCTCTGACTAAACGTTGTGCACGAACAGGGAGGTCGCCTTCGAGCATGTCGAGCGTCTAGATATCGAAAACAGCGTTGTACTCGCCATAAAGCGCGTGAAAGTGTGGGACGCCATGTTCGCTCTGGCTGAAATACATCTTGATAATGATGCCGTAGAAACGGCTGATGACTGGCATACTTTGATCTCCCTGACGCTCTCTATTATACCCCTCTTCAGGAAACAGGCGATGGACTCTACACGCGCGGCAGCGGCGCAACCTGTGCGATATCGCGCAGAGCGCGCCGCCAGAGCGCAAAGAGATAGACCTGCACGACCCATCCAACCAGCGCCCAGCACCCGACGACCAGCGGAACGTCGCCGAGCACGTCCGCAACGCTGCTGAGGAACAGCCCGCTCACCTGGCTCCCCCCCATCACAACGAGCATGTAGACCCCCATCACCCGTCCGCGCATGTCGTCCGGCACCGCCATCTGGAGGAGGGTGTTCGTCAGGGTCAGCACAATAATCCCTGCCCAGCCAATCGCCGCCAGCAGCGCCATTGCCAGGACGAACGAGCGGGTGAGGGTGAAGGCGCCGAGCAGCAGCATGTAACTGAGCAGTGCGACCGAACGGATGCCAGCCCGCGGCAACCGGTCGCCGACGAGTGTGATCACAAGCGCGGCGACCAGCGCGCCTGCGGCGTTGGTCGCTGCCAGGATGCCGAAGCCCTGCGCATCAGCGCCGAGCACATTGCGCGCAAAGTAGGGCATGAGCGGGAAGTATGCCAGCCCGAAGACGCAGTGCGCGGTGATCTGAAGCAGCAGCAACCGCACCCGCGCATCATGGCGCATATAGGCAAATCCCTCGCTCAGTTGCTGCCAGTTGCTCCGGCGCGGCGGCGCAACGAACGGTCGCAGCCGCATCATCAGCAACCCGCCGATCACTGCCAGGACGCTCAAACCATTGAACAGAAACGCCGGACCTTCACCGGTGGCGGCGACCAGCGCCCCGGCAACCGCCGGTCCGATGATCCGCGCGCCGTTCATGACGGTTGAGTCAAGCGCAATGGCATTCATCAGGTCGTCGCGCCCGACGAGTTCAATGGTGAACGCCTGGCGCGCCGGGTTCTCGAACGCAGATGCAATGCCGACCATCAGAGCGGCGATCAGGACGTGCCACACCTGCACGGCATCGCTGAAGATCAGCAGCGCCAGGAGCAGCGCCATCGCCATTGCCGTTCCCTGGGTTGCCAGCAGCAGGGTGCGCTTGGGGACGCGATCCGCCAGGGCGCCGGCGGAGGCGGAGAGGATCAGCACCGGCAGCGACTGCGCTGCGGCGATCGCGCCCAGCCAGAATGGCGCATCCGTCAGGCGCAGCACCAGCCATCCCTGTGCGGTCGCCTGCATCCAGAATCCGATATGCGCAATGAGTTGCCCGAAGAACAGCAGGCGGTAGTTGCGATGGCGCAATGCGCGCAGCGCGTGCGGCATACGAATGCGGCGGTGCGGCGCGGAAACAGGAGACGACACGGCGATGCACTCCTCATCGAGTATGTGACGGGAGTGCTATAATAGCATACATCGCGATGCATGGTTCTGATGAGACATCACGGAACCAGCGCGCATCGCCGTCCCGCCCGTCCGCTCCTGCCAACGGAATGTTCTCGCCCGAACGATCATGCACGAGTTCGCGGCTTGCTGTCGTCGTCAGGCGCGTTGATCGCCGGCGCGACGTTCTTGCATGAATACTGCGCGGAGTCATGACCATGCCCGATGCCATTTCGTTTGCTGACGTCCTTGCTGCCCGCGACCGTCTGCGCGGCGTCGCCCATCTGACGCCAGTGGCGACCTCGCGCACGCTCGATGCGCTGACCGGGCGCGCCGTATTCCTCAAGTGCGAGAATCTGCAACGCGGCGGCGCGTTCAAGTTTCGCGGCGCCTACACTATGATCAGCCGTCTGCCGGACGAAGCGCGGCGGTGCGGCGTCGTCGCCTACTCGTCGGGGAACCACGCGCAGGGGGTGGCGCTCGCTGCGCGCCTGCTCGACACGCCCGCCGTTATCTGCATGCCCTCCGACGCGCCAGCGGTCAAAGTCGAAGCTACCCGCGGCT
>DAOTWI010000678.1:0-10936 GCA_034436075.1 Roseiflexus sp. | reverse complement strand
TCGCCTACGCCACTGCGGCGCGCGCTCGCGCCCTCGACGCGCTCGACGAAGCGGAGGCGATTGCCGTCGGACTGCGAGAATTGCAAACGCTGCTGGGGCGGGACGATCTGGCGCAACGATGCGTTGCAGCGCGGCGAGTCGCCTGGAGCGCCGATCCCTTCGCATATGGCGGATATGCGCACGTACCGCCGGGCGCGGCTGCGACGCGCCGCATTCTGGCGGCGCCAGAGGGATCGACGCTCTTCTTCGCTGGTGAAGCGACGGTGTATGACAGCAACCCGCAGACGGTGCACGGCGCCATCGAGAGCGGCTGGCGCGCCGCAGACGAGGCGCTGGCGGCTTACTCCTCCTCGACGCATATCTTCCGCTGAACGATTGCCGCAATCGTGCGGAACAGCAGGAGAGCGATCAGCCCCCCTAGAGCAATCAGCAGCAGATACGCCAATCCCTGGAAGAAGAGCATGTTCGTTTTCGACGCCATTAGCACCGTTGCGATCGTGATCGCCGCCATCGGGAAGGAATATGCCCACCACGACAGGTAGAAAGGGATTTTGACAAACTGGCGGTACTGCGCGAGTAACACGACGAAGATGAAGAGCGCAAAATAATAGAGAATCCTGGCGAAACCATCCAGTTCAAAACCGCTCACCTCGCGCTCCATCAATCGGAGGTATGAGATAAAGCCAATCGCTGGCGGTGCGATCATGATGAACAGCGTCGGTGTAAGGCGCTCAGGAAGGGGGGTGTGGAAGATAATCCGGTTGAGAAAAAGAATAAACAGCGCCAGCCAGAAGATCAGTCCGATGCTGAAGAAAAACCAGGAAATCTCGGTTGGCGCGTGTTCAACGCCTGCAATCGGCACAATGATATTGCCGACCATCGGAATGAACCAGGCAGGATTGATGTGCTGAATCTGGAGGGTTGGTCGATGCATCCAGGCTGAAAGAATAGCGATCGTGAACGCCAGATGGATGGCGATGCCGACAATCCAGAAGGCGCGTGAAACGTCGCTGTTCAGACGCATGAACGCAATGCTGAACAACAGCAGACTGATCGAAATCGTCGGGAAGAAATTGATCTTGATTGGGTGGGCGAACTCTCGTTTGACCGCATCCGGGTTTCGCGCCGCCTTCAGCGCATAGAGCGTCGCAATTGCCAGAAAGACCGCCAGCGACGCCGCGAGCAGCACGCCGCTCAGAGCGAACGGCAGACCCAGGAATCGTTCCGCGCGCTGCACCGCAATTGTCGTTCCCGTCAGACCGAGCACCGCCGCAAAAAATGAGATGGGAAAGAACTGCAACCGCGGACGCGCTGCGGCATGGCTCTGATCGCCCGTCGAAACATGGATCGATGGCTGCTCCATCATACGCACACTCCTGGAATGCTGAGATCATTCATATGATGCAACGCAGGCGCGCCAGGTTACAGCGCACCATTGCGGGCGCAACATACCCGCGGTGCGTGCAGGTGACCGTCACCTGCGCCTCAGTATTCTTTACAGCTTGCAGACAGCTTTGTATAATCTCGACAATCGCTGCTCCAGCGCGTCGGGGTGATAAGGTATGCCAACCGCTCTGCGCTATGGTCCATACCGTTTCTATTTCTATTCGTATGACTGTGACGAACGACGTCACATGCACGTAGACTGCGGGAATAAGAGTGCAAAGTTGTGGCTCGATCCCGATGTGGCGCTGTCTGAAAGTCGCGGCTATAATCGAAAAGAGCTGCGGGACATTGAGCGAATCATACGAGAAAACCTGGAGAGGCTAAGAGATGAATGGGATGCTTTCTGCGGTAGTAACACTTACCCTTCCTAGAATTGTCAATGTCTCAGTGACGGACGACACGCTGTCGGTGGAGTTGGAAGATGGGCGCACGATCGCTGTACCCATTGCGTGGTATCCGCGTCTGGCGTATGGAACGCCCGAAGAGCGCGCTCATTTCCAGATCAGCGGCGCAGGGTATGGCATTCATTGGCCAGATCTCGATGAAGACATCGGTGTTGAGGGTCTGGTGTTAGGGAAAAAGTCAACCGAAAGTCCGGCATCGTTTCAGCGCTGGTTGCAACAGCGTAAGCAGCGCGCATAAAGAGGGTGGTTCCCACCGTGTTGCTCCTCCCGGTCGCCAGTACGCTACTGATCGCAGGCGTCCTGATCCTCCCCGCTTCTCTCCGGCAAAGCGGAAGCGCCCGGCGCAGCGCCATCGTCTTTCTGGCAGTCGCCAGCGTCGTCTTGATTGCCACGACAGGCTGCGCCCGGACAGGCGAGTCATCGCCGGTTGCGCAGGTTTCGCCAACGGCATCGCTCCCGCCAGCAACGGCAGCGCCGGTTGTTCCCGCCATTGCGCCCTCGCCTCCGTCGCCATCCGCGACACCGGTTCCGCCTTCGCCGCTGCCCTCGCCATCTGCGACACCGGTTCCGCCCTCACCAACCGTTGCCATCGCGCCGCCGACGCCGGCGTTTGACCAGACGCTGCCAGTAGTGTGCGAGCAGTATGTTCAAACGCTGTCGGTCGTCATTCCCACCGGCAACACCCGCGAAAGCGTGGACGTTCCCCGGTATGCCAGCGGCTTCGGACCGCAATCATTCGGGGTGGATCGCCAGGGAAACATCTTCATATGCGATACCGTCAATCGCCGGGTGCAGGCGTTTGCCGCCAATGGGACCTATCGGACGACCATTCCCGTCCGGGAACCTGCTGCGCCTGCGGATATTGCCATTGATGACGCGGGCAATCTCTATGTGCTCGATGATGCACAGGGGATTCTGGATCAGTATGATCCGCAGGGACGCCTGCAGCGGCGCATCCCGGTCGTTGTCGAGCAGCCGCGCGGACCGTTGCACATCGTCGGTGAGACGTTGTACCTTTCGAGTGAGAACAGTGACCGCCCAATCGGTGTCATTGTGCGCGGATTGCTCGAACCGGTTGCAGAAACTTCCGGCGTGATGCCTTCTTCCAGCCTGCTGGGCATTGTGGGGCGCACGAGCGGGCGCCGGTATACAGTCGAGAGGGTTGACTCAACCAGGGGTATTGTGAAGGTGTTCGATGCGGCAGGAACTCCGATCCAGACGATCAATGTGTGTGCGCCGCAGGTGTTGTCGATCCGGTTTTTGCAGGAAGATGCTGCCGGGAATATCTACGTGCAGGTCGAACGCAGCGCGCCCGCAGGCATCGGAGTGATGTTGGAAGTCCACGTCTTTGATGCGCAGGGGGCGTTTGTGTGTCGCGTCCCGCTCCCGGAAAACCGGTATGAGACCTCAACGGTCAAACTGCTGGATGTCGGCGTCGATGGTTCGATCTATCAGTTTATGCCGCAGTTCGATGGCTCACGTCTGAACGTCTTCTCACTTCAGAAATAGGATAAGCGCCTGCGCCAGCAGAATCTTGGCGATCATCGCCATCGGATAAACGGTGGTGTAGCCGATGTTCGGCGCATCGTTCTTTGTCTGTTCGAGCGCGAATGCCAGCACCGCCGGCTGGGTCTGCAACCCGGCGAGCATCCCGATCAACAGGCTCATTGGAATGCGCAGCAGTTTGTGCCCGATCCACAGCGTCAGGAACGCCACGCCGCATGTGATGACGGCGCCGGCGGCAAACAGGACGACTCCGCCGCTCTGAGAGAAGGTGCTGACGAACGCATAGCCGGATCGGGTGCCGACGCCTGCCAGGAACAGCACCAGCCCGATCTGGCGCAGGGTCAGGTTGGCGCTGTAGGGAATATTCCACACCAGCGGTCCCGTGCGTTCGCGCGCTCCCAGGATGAGCGCCATCACCAGCGGACCGCCAGCGACGCCGAGGCGGAAGGTTGCGCCGCCAGGCAGCGGGAACGGAATCATGCCGAGCAACAGCCCCATCGCCAGCCCCAGGCTGAAGGTAAGGATGTCGATCTCGCTCAGGGCGCGATACGAGTCGCCAAAGAAGTCGCTCACCTCGTCCATGCGCTCGCGCAGCGCAACAACGCGCACCCGGTCGCCAAGTTCCAGCACCATATCGCCATGGGGCAGCAATTCCATATCGCCGCGGCGCACGCGCGTCACCAGCGCGCCATAGCGTTGCGGCAACTGCAACGCGCGCAGCGGTCGCCCGACCACCCGCGGGTTGGAGACAAAAATGCGCCGGAAGTCGAGTCTGCTGCGGTCGAGTTCCAGGCGCTCGTCGGTCATCTCGCCCAGGAATGCGGCGGCTTCGGCAATCTCTTCTTCTGTGCCGATGAGACTGACCAGGTCGCCCTGCTGAAGGCGGGACGCGCCGTCAACCAGCGTCATCTGGCCATTGCGCAGCGTTCTGCCGAAGATCACGCGCCACTGCTTGGCGCGCAGCAGTTCGTCAACGGTCAGCAGACTGATCTCCGGGCGGGTGATGCGCACCGTGCGATTGACCAGTTTTTGTCCCACTGCGCCAAGATCGCGCAGACTCTGCGCTTCACTGGTATAATCCACATGCCAGGCGCGCTGCAGCGTGGCAATGGTGACGATCATACCGATGACGCCGATGGGGTAGGCAATCGAATACCCGATCACCGGGTCGGTCAGCAGTTGATCGCGCATATCGGCGGGGGCGATGGTTTTGATCTGTTCCAGCACCGCAGCCAGCGCCGGAGTGTTGGTCAGGCTTCCGGCGAACAGTCCAGCAGCGAGGGTTGGGCGCAACCCGAAAGCGTACTGCACCCCGGCGACAGCCAGCGCCGCGACGATCAGCATGCCGACAATCAGCAGGTTATCACGCAGTCCTTTGCGCTGAAACGACGCAAAAAATCCGGCACCGCCGCTCAGCCCGATGGTGTAGACAAACACCACCAATCCCAGGGTATAGACGACCTCTGGCAGTTTGAGGTCCGGGTCGAGCGCGCCGATCGCCAGACCGGCGAACAGCACGGCGGCGACGCCAAGGCTGTGACCGAACAATCGGATGCGACCGAGCGGATAGCCGATTGCAGCAACGACAAAGAGGAGCAGGAGCGGATTGCTCTTGAGCAGTTCGACGAACCACGCCATAGTCTGCACCTCACACAAAAAGAGCGCCGTCCGCTTGTGCGGCGGCGCACACGCATATCCTGGCAAAAGCCGCGCCGATTATACGGCGATTGCCAGTTCAGGACAAATAGAAAAGGGATGCATATGCCAGAACGTTCACCGGGATGGGAGGGAACCATCCTGGCGTTTGTCATTATTGCGACGGTGTTGATTGGGAGCGCCTACAGCATCGCCCTTGCGTATGCCATACCGGTGCCATGGGTGGTTCTGCTGGCGATTGCCGCCATTGCGGCGCTCTGGCTGCGACGCCGGAAACGGAAATAGCAGGAGTTATTGGGGATGGGCGCCGATCTCGTTAGCGGCGATTGGGAGCAGATTACGCGCGAGGTTCACAAAATCCTCGATCAGAAACGGCTTGGCAATATAATCATTGACTCCCGCTTCGCGCGCCTGCCGCCGCAATTGTGGGGTGTCGTATGCGGTAAAGAGCACGGTCGGCACGTCGGGCTTGCGCTGCCGGATTGTTGTGAGCAGTGACAATCCGTTCATCCCGCGCAGGTTATAATCGCTCATCACGAGATCATAGGCATGCTCATTGAACAGATCGAGCCCTTCCTCGGCTGAGTAGGCGGTGTCGAGCAGATAAGGCGCGCCAAGCATGCGCATGCCAAGCGCAATAATGCTGGCAATCATGCTGTCGTCTTCGATGAGCAGAATGCGAAGCGGTTGCCTGGCGCTCATAGCATGCTCTCTTCCGTAACTGACGGTAGCGTGGCGGGTTTCTCTGGAAAGCGTGAGCCTGGCTTTTGCACGTTTTCTCAGATCAATGCCGGGCAGGAGTTCTTGAACTATCCATCCTCCCAATGCTATGGTACCATGCCAATCGTTAAATTCAAGTGACGATATGTGCGTATGTCATCGTCTTTTTCTCATCTCGCCATCGATCCGGTCGATCTCGAGGTGTTTCGCAACCGCTGCGCCGCGATAGCCGAAGAAATGGGCGCTGCGCTCGGGCGGAGCGCGCTTTCGGCGAATATCAAGGAGCGACGCGATTTCTCCTGCGCCGTCTTCGACGCGCAGGGCCGCATGGTCGCGCAGGCGGCGCATATCCCGGTGCATCTTGGCGCCATGCCGCGCTCGGTCGAAGCGGCGCTATCGCGGTTCGCGCTCACACCGGGCGATGTGGTCGTCCTTAATGATCCGTATCTCGGCGGAACGCACCTTCCAGACATTACGACGGTTGCGCCGGTCTACGCCGGTGCAACGCTGATCGGCTACACGGCGACGCGCGCCCACCACGCCGACGTCGGCGGCATGACCCCCGGTTCGATGCCGATGAGTCGTGAGGTGTATCAGGAGGGGTTGATCATTCCGCCAACGCTCCTTGCGCGTGGCGGTGCGCCCGATGATGCGATTGTCGGGCTGATCTGCCGCAATTCGCGCACCCCGGACGAGCGGCGCGGCGACCTGGCAGCCCAGCTTGCCTGCCATCGCGTCGGTGCGCAACGTCTGGCGGAACTGGCGGAACAGCACAGTCCCGGCTGGGTGGCGCGCCACATGGATGCGCTCCTGGCGTATGGCGAACGCCATATGCGCGCGGTGATCGCCGCAATGCCAGACGGTACGTACACCTTCGAAGATGTGCTGGACAGTGACGGCGTCGATCCCGATCCGCTGGTTATTCGTGTGCGCATCGACATCCACGGCGAGAACGCTATCGTAGACTTCGACAAGACAGCGCCACAGTGCCGCGGTCCGCTCAACGCGCCCCGCGCTGTAACCGAATCAGCGGTGCTCTACTGCTTTCGTTGCCTCGGTCCGCCCGATATGCCGTCGTCTGCTGGCGCGTTTGCGCCGCTCGACATTCGGGTTCCCGAAGGGAGCATTCTCGCGCCACGCCCTCCTGCGGCAGTGGCTGGCGGGAACGTCGAAACGGCGCAGCGCGTCGTGGATGTCGTGTTTGGGGCGCTGGCGCAGGCGCTTCCCGACCGTATCCCGGCGGCGTCGGCAGGGACGATGAATAACTGGACGTTTGGCGGAGTGGCGCAGAACGGTGCGTCATTCGCCTACTATGAGACGCTTGGCGGCGGCATGGGCGCCCGACCGGGCCTTCCGGGTCTTGGCGGCGTGCAGGTGCACATGACCAACACGCTCAATACACCTGTGGAGGCGCTGGAGCGACAGTTCCCGCTAATTGTGCGCCGCTATGGGTTACGGCGCGGCTCTGGCGGCGCAGGGCGCACCCGCGGCGGCGACGGTCTGGTGCGCGAGGTTGAGTTTCGAGCGCCAGTCACCGTCAGTCTGCTGACCGAACGGCGGGTGTATGCGCCGTATGGACTGCATGGCGGCGCGCCCGGCTTGCACGGGCGCAACGTTCTGGTGCATGGTGACGAAGAGCTCATCCTGCCCGGCAAAACAACCATCGACCTGCGCCCCGGCGACATCCTGCGCATCGAAACCCCCGGCGGCGGCGGCTTCGGCGCCCAGGAGCAAGGATAGAACACGGCTGGCGTTGGCTGAGCCTGTCGAAGCCAACACCGATGACGAGATCGGCCAATATCTGGTTGATCTTCCTATCAGTTCTCGGTTCTCAGTTCTCGGTTCTCGGTTCTCAGTTCTCAGTTCTCAGTTCTCAGTTCTCGGTTCTCGGTTCTCGGTTCTGCGTTCTCAGTTCTCAGTTCTCGGTTCTCAGTTCTCACGGCGACCAGACATACAGGTAAAACGCCATTGGACTATGTGGGTTGCGCCATTCACGAATAAGCTTCAGTTCGGGAAAGCGCCGCTCAATGTTGAAGGCGACGACTTCCTGTCCGTCGAGGGTCACAAAGACGGGGTGACGCGCTGCGATGGCGTCAATCATGGCACGGGCGTCGGAGTGACGAAAATCAATATCAGTAAAGGAAATACGCTGTTCGTTGCGGAGATAGATTTTAGGACCAAAATGGACAACCCGTTCGTGGACCGGGCTGACGATCATAATGCCATCCTTCTCTGAGGCTATGGCGCTGAGGGTAGCGTAGATATCCGGCAGGTTGTATCCTGCTGACCAGGACTCGATGTACTGTCGGCGGTCGACCGCGTTCAACCAGGCGCTTGCGGGTTCCCTGGCATATTGGAGATTGAAAGCGAAGCCCCACACCATCGGGATTGCTGCCGCAACCATTCCCACACCGCGCACGACACCGGAAAAAAGGCGGAGCTGGCTTGCGCCGAGACCGGCGGCAAGCAGCCACATTGGCCACGCGGGCAGGATGTAGCGCGGATAGAGAACGCTCCCAATCACAGCAAGCGCCAGACAGAAAAGAACAGCGGCGGCGATAAGGATCAGGAGCATGCGGCGTGTCTGATGCAGGCTCAATCCAAGTCCAGCGAGTGCGAGCGCCGGCAGCGGCAGGGTCATTGCCGTCCATGCGCCAATCTGGCGAATATTTTCAGCCAGACGTTCGATCTGGAGCGCCAGATCGGTCGCGCCGACTTTCCGGCTTTCAGCGCCGCCATAGTTGAATGGTGCAAATGCGGCAATCCCGATCAGGGTCATAATCAGGGCAGTACGCAGCAGCGTCCACCGCTGATAGCGGTCATCCGGCGTCATCGGTCGGGTTATGATGATCAGCGCAGGAAGCGCGAAAAGAAACAGTCCAGGCAGTTTGACCAGCGCAGCAAGCGCCGCGAGCGCACCGACGCCTGCCGCATGCCAGCGGTTCGGTTGAGGAACAACAGTCAAACGGAGGCTGGCTGCCAGCAGGAAACTCGCCACACTGCCCAGCATGGCGTCAGGGATTGCCAGGCGGTCATGGATGATCGCCTGGGGCGAAAAGATATACAGCAAACCGGCAATCACACCGGCTGTGGAATTGGCGATGACTCTCCCGCTGAGCCACAGTCCAACCACGGCAAGCCCGCCGCACAGCACCGACAGGAGCCGTCCGGTGAGCAGCGGGTCCCAGGGGAGGCGGGCGAGTGCAGCCAGGAACAATTCGTGAATGAGTTTGCCATCGTGAATGGTGAACTGGAGTTGAGCAGGAAATTGTTGAGCGCGATACAGATAGACTGCTTCGTCGTTGAACAGCGGCAGCGCCAGTAGTCCCGGCAATCGCGTTGCGAGGAAGAGAATGCAGAGCAGGAGTAACACCAGTCGTTCATTGCGCGTTATGCGGTCTGATTCCATGTTGCCGTCGCCTGTGTTTCAATGGCTGTCCCTGGCGTGTTTCTTTGCCTACTGTGCGGTCTTTCCCGGTTCAACCATCACCGTTGCACTCGACGCTGTGCCGTCCTGGGGGCTGTGGATGGGCGCCGCAATGCTGATCGTCCAGGGTCTAGCGGTTATCTTCTGGGCGCTGGGCATGTATGGTGCGCGCGGCGGCGGTGCGGTTGCGCTGGCGGCTGTGCTGGCGTGGGCGGTCGAACACATTGGCGAAACAACGGGCTGGCCATTCGGTCGCTATCAGTATACCGAGATGTTACAGCCGCAGATACTGGGGATCGTGCCGCTTCCAATTACGCTTGCCTGGCTGATGGCCGGGTTCGGGTCGTGGCAACTGGCGCGCCTGGCGCTTGGCGGACGCGGCGGGCGCATTGGGCTTGCGGCGCTCACCGGCGCTCTGATCGTAGTCCTCGATTTGCAAATCGAAACGGTCGCCACATTCATCAATTCCTACTGGACCTGGATCGACACCGGTCCGTATTACCAGGTGCCGCCGCAGAACTTCGCTGGCTGGTGGGGCGTCGGGTTCCTCATGGCGCTCATTGTGATGTTCCTTCTGCCGCCTGATGCTGGCGTTGAGCCTGCCAGCGTCTCATCGGCGCCGAAGCCGTCGTTGTGGGTGCGCATGCTGCCATTCGTCTGGCATCGCGTCCCTGCGCTGCTCTACATTCTGAGCAGCATCTTCTTCACTGCCGCGAATCTGGCGCGCGGCTATCCGCTGGCGGGTCTGGTCGGCGTGATCTTCCTGGCAGTCGCTGCGTGGATCGGCGCCACACTGCGACAACGTCCGCCCAGAGACGGCTGATGTCGCGCTTTCCGCGCAACAGCGTGCGGTACGCTTCCAGCCGCTCTTCATTGACCTCGTCGCGCAGCGCATCGACCGCCGCTGTCAGTCGCGCCTGCACGTCGGCAACAATTGCTTCTTCTGACGCCGTCAGATCGCTGATGTGCGGCGGTCCAACGCGGATGAACGCTTCAGGTCGCTGCTCGCCGCGAAATTCGTAGCGCAGCGCAACGGGCCAGAAGAGTGCATCGCCCACCTGCTGCGCAATGCGTGCAACGCCAGGGTAGACCTTCAGCGGACGGCGGTCGTTGGGAACAATGCGCCCCTGCGGCAGAATCCAGAGCATGCGATCGCGCCGTTCGCGCAGCAGACGGCTGATGTAGGCGATTGAACGCTCCGCTTCGCCGGGGCGACGCCGATCAACCGAAAAGGCGCCGCACCATGTGAAGAAGCGGTAGACGCGCAACTGCCGCTCTTCCATCATGATGTAACTCTGGAATCGCTCGTTGAGCACGATTTTGTCCAGCAGGAACGCCATATATCCGTCCCACCAGCCGGGATGGTTCATATAGACGATAACCGGACCTTCCGCCGGGTGGGGTACAGGTCCCTCGATGTGCAACCAGACCCGATCGAACATCGAGCGGCAGGCGGGCAGCACCAGCGTGCGGTAGATCAGTTCCTTTCCCAACGCATTGCGATTCGCGGGGATTGCCGGTTGTGCGTCCGGCTGGATCATTGGCGGTGTGGTCTGGATGCTGGTCATACTGGAAGGTGCGGAGAGAGCAGTCATGCGGCTGAACTGTGCATGTCATAGTCTACTATACCACATCCGGCAATCAACGTCATATGCGTGGCGGCTGATGGGGGTGCAGGCATGCATTGTCAGACGCCAAGAAAACGCGTCCCTGCCGCGCTGCGCCTGGGCTGGCGACTGCCCCCCCAACCCCCCGCAAGCGGGGGTGCGCCGGGCAG
>DAOTWI010000677.1:0-4189 GCA_034436075.1 Roseiflexus sp. | reverse complement strand
CGCTGCGTTCGATGGTAAGCAGCGCGGTCATATCCGGGTAGGGCGCCGTCACCAGGATCGTCGCCGTGTCGCCCGGCTTGTAGAGGCGTTTGTCGGCAATCAGATCGACGCGGTTGCTGTCATCAATCCCCCAGAAGACGTTGCCGCCCTCCGCCCACGTGTAGGCGGCTGTCTGAACCGTTCGCCCGGCATCGTCCTTCCCTTTGGCAACGATGCGGTACACCCCGCCCTTCGGCGGCGTGAACTGCACCTGCCCGCGTCCCTGCCTGTCGGTGGTTGCAGTGCGCGTCTCGATAAGCGTATCGGTGTAGGCGGATGTCCAGTAGAAGCGTCCGTCGGCGCCCTGTTCGCGGACGCTGTACCATTCACGCTGGTAGAACTCAATGTCGAGAGAACGATTCGGCGCTGGAGCGTCCTGTGGCGTCAGCGTGACAATCGAGAGTTGCTGCGGCTGCCCGACGCGCGCAACATATCCCTCCGGTCGCACACCGATGTAGAACGCCCCGGCGTGGACGGTGATCGTCGCCTGCGAAGCGATCACCTGCCCATCGACGTCGGTCACTTCGACATCGAGCGTCAACACCCGGCTGCCGGTGCGCGGGCCGTCGCCCAGCGACGGGCGATCATACGTCGATGCTGGCAGGCTCAACGTGAAGCGCCCTTGCGCATCGGTTGTTCCCTCGCCATCGGCGATCAGGTCGCCAAAGAGAAAATCCTGGCGGAAAGCGTACCAGGCGTAAGCATCGTCAAAATCGACAAAACTGAAGTTCGGCGCGCTGTCGCTGGAAAAATAGAATGGCTGCGACAGAATGCGCCAGCGCACCGGCGCATTGGATGGCGCGCCGCCAGCGAAGTACGCCGCCTGCACCGTCGCGTTGAGCGGATCGCCGCGCAACAGGTCAGGGGTCGAAGGAGTGACGGTCACTTCAAACGCCGGGACGCGATACTCCGCCACCAGGAAGCTGCCGAAGACCGATGGCGCGTCGCTCTGGACCCCCTGCGCACCGCCAAGCCGGGCGATCATCGAGTAGGAACCGAGCGGCGCTCCCTGCGCCAGCGGCAGGTCGATCGTGAACGTTCCGAACGGGCTGAAGGTCAGCGTTGTTGAGAAGACGGTGTTCCCTTCAGGATCACTTACTTCCACATATGCGCGATCCCCGGCGCCGGGCAGCACATACCGCTCCGCCTGCCCTTGCCCGGTTCCGACCGCAATGCCGCGCAGCGCACCACGCACATGCACCGTTTGCCCCGGACGGTAGATCGGCTTATCAGTGAACAGGCTACCCGCGAACGTGCGCGATCCATAGTCTGCCATCAATCCAAAGTTCCATGGACTGATGCCTGACTCCCAATCGCTGGTCGTGAATGTAAGCGTTCTGCCGCCATCCGCTGTCCAGAGAAAGATCGTCCCAAATCCCTGCCCATCAAACGGCGCGACCAGCACGCCATCCGCGCCGGTGCGCCCGAGGTTGACGGGATTGCTCAGCGCACTGCGGTCATAGCGATACGCTGCGGCGCTCACTGCCAGATCGGGAACCGGTCGTCCAGTTGCCAGATCGACAGCCCAGACGAACAGGCGATCCGCACTGCGCTTGACCGTCAGCGCATATGGGCTGACCGCCATGACCTGGCGGTCGACCAGCCTGCCGAATGCGCGCAACTCCAGGTAGTAGACGCCCGGATCGAGCGCACCCACGTTCATCGTACCGACGCGCCCGCGGTTCCGTTCGCCGCCGAGCGGCTGCGTTCCCTGGCTCACCAGATCGCTGGCTGGCGGGGAATATGACTCCCAATCCTCATAACTGGACATCAACATCGCTGCGGTTTCCGGCGTCAACCGCGTGATGCGCCATTCAACCTCGGGAACGTTCACCCATTGCAGCGGCACCCGCACATTGCTGACGGCGCGGTAGAACCCGGCGCGATAGGCGCCGATCAGACCGACGGACGGTTCGCGCGGACCGGTGCGCAAGGTCACCGTCGCATCCTGACCGAGTGCAACCCCATAGGGATCGCGGGCAGCCGCGCCGACCGTGACTCGATACTCCGCTTCGGGCTCAAACGAGAAGTAGACATAGAAATCCGTCTCATAGGACGACGTGAACACCTCTGTCGGTTTTGGCTCGATCACCAGCGCGCGACCAACAGAGTCCCAGTCCATGGGTGTGCTGAAGATCAGCCGGATGCCGCTGGACTCAGGCAACACCACCGATCCCGGTCTCGGATCAGACGTCACAAGCGCAGGAAGCGGCGCAACCCGGAAGGAACTGCTGAACGGTTGCTCCAGCACGCCATTGCCACGCGCCGACCGCGCCCCGGCATCCACAGCAACGACGTAGGAGAATCCGCGTTCCAGCGGCGCAGCAGGACGAAAGATCGCGTCGGTTCCGCTGACGGTGAGCGTACCGGCGACCTGCGCGCCATTGTCGGCGCGTATGACGCGCAGCGCGCCTCGTAGCGATGCGAGATCCATCTCCTGGTTGAACGTCACGGTCACCGGGGTGGTGGGCGCGGCATACGCCGACGTCGGCTGAACATCGTTCACTGCCGGGTCAATGGTGCGGAACGACCAGACATACTCAGTGCGCAGCACGCCGCCGGTCTGGTCTGCCAGACCCGCCGCCACCCGCACCCGATAATCCGTTGACGAGTCGAGCGGCGCCGTCGGCGAAATAACGAACGTCGAGGTATCAACCCAGCGAGCGACGCCCTGCACTGGCGGTTCAATCGTCGCCGCCACCGGCAATCCGCCAGTCGCAGCGACATCGACCACCGGCACGACCGGATGGTTGAAGCGTACACTGATGCGCTTGATGTCAACCGGAACGTCGCGCGTGTCGCCTGCTGGTTCCACCTGCTGCACTTCCAGGTCGCCAATGACGACAAACGCCCACTCGAACGGTTTGGTGTTGAGGATAGAGCCAGTCTGTGTGCTGACACCAGGTTCGAGAATTGCGCTATAGCGCACGCCGCGCTGGAGCGGCGCGGCGGGTTTGAAGCGCACGCCACCCTCGAACGTCTCGACCGTCCCCGCAACCGCCACGCCGCTGGCATCGAACAGGCGGAAACTGGCGCCAGCCGAGGCGGGATCAATGTCGCGGTGGAGATGAATCTCGATTGGACGATCCGCGGCAACATCGGTCTCGCCATCGAACGGGCGCGTATCGACGAGCAACTGCGCGACGGTGGTAAAACTCCAGCTGACCGGTTGTTCCATCCGCGCCGCGCCGTCGGGCGTCAGGTCGGTGCGCACGGTCACACGATATGTGGTTGCCAGGCGCAACCCGCCTTCTGGCGAGAAACCGAAGCGCGTCGGCGAGAGCCAGCGCCCGACGCCGCTGACCGGGTTCGGATCGCCGCCTGCGGTGAGCGTGAGCGGCTGCGGCAACTCATCGGCGCGGCGCGGATCGTCTGCCGCTGCCGCGACTGCCTCTGCACTCACGACCGGCGCGTTGAACTCGACCATGATGAGCGTATCGAGCGGAATATCGGCGCTGCCATCGGCAGGAGCAACCTCGCGCACAACGACATAGGGCGCCGTGCGAAAGCGGACGGTCTGCGCGCTCTCGGTCGCGCGACCGAACGCATTGCGCACACCGGCGCCGACGGTCAGCGTATACTCCGCGCCGTACTGCAACCCGCCAACCGGTTGCACCAGCGCGACGTTTCCCTGCATGTCGATGTTGATGTCAACTTGCGGCTCGATCCGCAACGCCGCGACGAGCGAGTCTTTCTGCACCGATTGGCTGAACTCGATGCGCAGCGGCGCCTGCGGGTTGACCATCTCCGCTCCATCCGGCGGCTCGATGCGCACGATCTGCGGCGCGCTCAGGAGCAACGGACCGGCAAGCACAGCAGCGATGATCAGGATCAGTCCGGCGCCTGCCGCAATGATCGCGCGCAGCGGGAAACGTGGAGTCTGTTTCATGGGTTATTCCCCTTGCGTCGTTAGCGGATAAGCGAATGAGCCAGCGAATATGCCAGGGTGTACCTTTCGGTCGCTGTCCTGAAACCACAGAGACACAGCGGGCGCAGAGCAAATCGCCTTCCCGCCTTCAACCTTCGCACCTGCAACCCGCCCGCGTTTGATGGCGCAGACCTTTGAGGTCGATTTGGGTGTATGGCGTTTCACAGTTCGTTCCAGCGGAACAATGCTCCGAATGCCTCCAGGATCAATGGCTGAGACCTC
>DAOTWI010000676.1:0-7850 GCA_034436075.1 Roseiflexus sp. | reverse complement strand
CCCAACCAGCCGCCATCGATCTCGGCAGCCGCCACTTCACGCGCCAGGTCCATCAACCAGCGTCGGAAGGCGAGACCGGACGGAAGCCGGGAGGCGATCGTCCTGGCAGCAGCGACCACGTGCAGCATTGCCGGGCGATCGCCGGGATGCCATGTCCAGCGCGCGCCCGGCGGCGCTTCGCTCAGAATATCCGCCGCCACTGCACCGATCAGGTCGTGTTTGTGGTCGCGTTCCAATGCCCGGTGCAGCGCCGCGCCGAGCGCCAACCGTTCGCGCACTTCCTGCACCTTACCGCCGACCGCAGTCGCCACGTACAACCCCGCAGCCCATGGCGCGGCGCAGAGCGTCCGCCATTCCTCCGGTGTAACCTGTTCGCGGATCATAGTGAACTCCGGTTTCTGTCATGCAGTGTGTGTTTATCATACATCTGATTGGATGCCGATGTCCCTTGAGGGGACCACAGAGGGGCGCCCCTACGATGGCGATGAGTGGTATGATGATCGCTCTAAATCGGTTCTTGGTTCTTGGTTCTTGGTTCTTGGTTCTTGGTTCTTGGTTCTTGGTTCTCGGTTCTCAGTTCTCGGTTCTTGGTTCTTGGTTCTTGGTTCTTGGTTCTTGGTTCTTGGTTCTCAGTTCTCGGTTCTTGGTTCTCGGTTCTTGGTTCTCGGTTCTTGGTTCTCAGTTCTCCCAACATCTGGTATGCTGTATAGTGATGAAAGCATTGATCCTTTCCGACGTTCACAGCAATGTCATCGCGTTGGAGGCGATCTGGGCGCGCGAATGCGATGCCGATGTCGTCTACTGTGCTGGCGATCTGGTTGATTACGGCACGCACCCGCGTGAAGTGCTCAACTGGATGCGCGTGCACAACGTCATTTGTGTGCAGGGCAACCACGACCGGCAGGTGGCGGAAACGTTCCACGAACCGGCGCTCTGGCACGTCACCGAAAGCGCACTCCAGTGGCGTCACCACAACGCCCGGCGATTAACAGCGGAAGACGCCGATTTCTTAATGTCGTTGCCGGAAGCGGTGACCTTTGAACTTGACGGCATTCGCTATGGCATGACCCATCTCTACCGCAATTACGAACTCATTCTGAGCCGTCATGCCTACCGTTCATTCTGTCGAACGCGCTTCCCCGACGGCGAGATCGACCGGTTGATCCTGGGGCATACCCATCGCCAGGGGGTTATGACGCTTGGCGAACGCGAGGTCTGGCTCAACCCCGGCAGCGCGTCCTACCGCAGGATGGACGATCCGGATCGGGAGGCGCACTATGTCGTTATCGACAATGGCGTCATCTCGCTGCGGAGCGCGCCCTATCAGTATGACGCCGTCTACGAGGAAGTGATGCGGCAGCGTCTGGCAATTGACGAAATGCGCGTCATGCAATGGTTTTTCGGTCCGCGTGATGAGCAGTAGCGGAACAGCGACGTTCCGCCTATGTGCAAGGAGGCAGGTATGGCAGAGCGCAAACCGGAAGGATACCTGAACGGCCGTCCTCTTCACCCGGAAAGCCTGATGATGAGTTACGGCTATCGCCCCGAATGGTCGGAAGGCGCCGCCAAAATCCCGATCTTCCAGACCTCAACGTTCATTTTCAGATCGGCGGAGGAAGGCAAGGCGTTCTTTGAACTGGCGTATGGTCTGCGGTCGCGTCGCGATGGCGAGCAGATGGGGTTGATCTACAGCCGCCTCAACAATCCCGACCTCGAAATCCTCGAAGACCGGTTGACGCTGTGGGACGAAGCCGAAGCGGCGGCGGTCTTCGCAAGCGGCATGGCGGCGATCTCCACGACGCTGCTGACCTTTCTGCGCCCTGGCGATGTCCTGCTCCACAGCGAACCGGTGTATGGCGGCACCGATTTTCTGCTTAAGCACATTCTGCCGCAGTTCGGCGTCCGCGTCGTCGGGTTTCGCGCCGGAACGCCGCCGGAACAGGCGGAACGTCACCTCGCCCGCCTGGGGTTGATCGACCGGCTGGCGTTCATATTCATCGAGACGCCCGCCAATCCGACGAACGATCTGGTAGACATTGCCGCGTATGCGGCGCTGGCACAACGGTTGAGCAGCACGCGCCGCATTCTCGTTGCGGTGGACAACACCTTTCTGGGACCGCTCTGGCAGCAACCGCTCAAACACGGCGCCGACCTGGTGCTCTACTCAGCGACAAAATACATTGGCGGGCACAGCGATGTGATTGCAGGAGTCTGCCTGGGAAGCCGCGAATGGCTCGATCCGATCAGGGTCTTGCGCACGATCTTCGGCACAATGGCGGGACCGCACACTGGTTGGTTGCTGCTGCGCAGCCTGGAAACGCTCAAATTGCGCATGACCGCGCAAATGAAGACCGCGCGCCATGTGGCTGCGTTTCTGAATGAGCACCCAAAGGTGGCGCGTGTTCACTACCTGGGCAACCTGACCGAAGACGACCCGCAGTATGTGGTGTTTCAGCGCCAGTGCAGCGCGCCAGGGGGCATGATTTCATTCGAGGTCGTCGGCGGTGAAGCCGAAGCCTTTCGTGTGCTGAATGCACTCCAGTTGATCCATCTCGCCGTCAGCCTGGGCGGCACCGAATCGCTCGCTGAACACCCCGCAACTATGACCCACGCGGATGTCGATCCCGAAGAACGAATCGAACTGGGGATCACTCCGGCGATGATCCGGCTCTCAATCGGCGTGGAGCACCCGGAGGATTTGATCGCCGATCTGGCGCAGGCGCTGGAGGCGGTATAGGAACGAAACGCATCGGTTACGAAGTGATGGTACAATCGGTATAGATAGTGTCACCGATCAGCCAGAGATCCGATCGGTGCTGAGACCTCGGGGTCAGGATGTTCGTTTGCCGGGTGTAGCGAACATTTTGACCCTCTCTGCTTTGTGTGGAGTTGCTGATCGTGTGGTTGTTGCCGGTCTTCATTTCGTTTCTTCTGATCGCAGCGCTCATTGAAACGGCGGTTGCGCTCTATGCATGGCGTCAGCGACTGACTGCCGGCGCTTCCCAACTCGTCGTGCTGATGGCGGCATCGATCGTCTGGACGCTGGCATATGGACTGTCACTGGTCAGCGTGTCGCTATCGACCAAACTGCTCTGGCTTGGTGTTGCGCACCTTGGGATTGCATTCCTGCCAGTGCTGTACCTGCGCTTTGCCATCGCGTACACCCGGCGCGCTACGTGGCTGTGGCGCTGGCGCGGCGCGCCGTGGTACATCATCCCGATTGCAACGATTGCGCTGAACTGGACGAACAGTGCGCACGGTCTCTACTATTCGCAGGCAACCCTGACTCAGGAAGGTCTGTTGGCACTGTTGAACGTCACCCCCGGTCCGGGGGTGTGGGTCTTTGTCGTGTACAGCTACACATTGATCGTTCTGGGCGTCATGATTTTCTGGCGCGCCGCACGCCAGTCGCCGTCCTTGTATCGCAATCGCGCAACCATTATTGCACTGAGCGCATTCATACCCTGGATCGCCAATCTGTTGCAACTTTTCGCGCTGCATCCCTTCATGCCGCTGGACATCACTCCACTGGCAATGGCGTTTTCTGGTCTGGCGATCCTCTGGGGCATGTTTCGCTACCGGCTCTTTACACTGGCGCCGATTGCGCGGGAATACGTCGTCGAGTTGATGAGCGACGCAGTGCTTGTGCTCAATGCGCGCAATCGAATCGTTGATCTGAATCCAGCGGCGCAGCGCCTCTTTGCTCCAGATGGCAGTTCGCTCCTGGGGCAGCCAGTTGAAACGGTTCTGACAGCCGCTCCGGCACTGGCGCAGGCGTGTCGTGAGCCGAGAGAGCAGGTGCTGGAGGTTGAGTGGCAACGCCAGACGTTCGAAGTTAAGGTCAGTCCGTTAATTGGACAGGCACAGAACATGAGTGGCCGGTTGCTGATCTGGCGCAACGTGACGCAACGCAAGCGCAACCAGGCGCTGCTGCGCAACCGGCTCCGTTTTATTCAGTTGATCCAGGAGGCAGCCAACAATTTTGTGCGCTGCGAGGTGGCGCAGATCGATGCGCAGATCACCGGTGTGCTCGAGAAGGTTGTCCGATTTACTGGCGTCGAGCGCAGTTACATCTTTCTGGTTACGCCTGGGGGTGATCAGGCGACCAGAACGCATGAGTGGGTGCGTCCCGATCTCACGCGCTACAACAGAAAGCGCCTTCAGATCGATCTTTCGATTGCGATGCCTTTCATTGAACGGGTTCAGCGGGGCGAGATTGTGGTCATGCAGCGGCGGGATGTGCCGGAGACCCCTGAATACGAGGTGGTGCGACGGGCGCTTGATGAACTCGGTATCAAAACCGCTGTCGGCATTCCGCTGTTCATCGGCGCACAGTTCATTGGATGGATCGGCTTTGATGCCGTGATCCGCGAATACGAGCCGTCGGACGTGGTCATCGAGGCGTTTCAACTGACTGGACAGTTGATTGCCAGCGCCATTCATCGCCAGCGCACTGAAACCGCGCTCTATCAGCGGGAACGGCTCTTTCGCTCGCTGTTCAACAACATGTTCGAGGGCGTGGCGCTCCATCGCCTGATCGTTGATGCGCATGGCAGAGCGATCAATTACGAAATCTTCGATGTCAACCACCAGTATGAACGGATCCTCAATCTGCGTCGTGAAGAGGTCGTCCATCGCCTTGCCACCGATGTCTATGGTACGCCTGAACCGCCGTACCTGGCGGAGTTCAGTACGGTCGTTGCAACCGGTCAGCCAGCGCAATTCGAAGTCTACTTCGAACCGATGCAGAAATATTTCTTTGTTTCGGTATCGCCGCTGGGATCGGATCAGTTTGCCACGATTTTCTTTGATATCACTGCGCGCAGGCAGGAAGAAGCCGAACGTGAACGGCTTCAGACGCAACTGATGCATGCGCAGCGCCTGGAAGCGATTGGACGGCTGGCAGGCGGCGTCGCGCACGATTTCAACAATATCCTGACCGTGATCAGCGGGAGCGCCGACCTGGCGCTGACGACGCTGCCGCCAGACTCACAGGCATACCCCGATATCCAGGCGATCCAGCAAAGCGCCAGACGGGCTGCGAATCTGGTGCGCCATTTACTCGCCTTTGCGCGTCGCCAACCGGGTCATCCACAGGTGGTCGATGCCAATGCCATTATTGAGAGTATGGTTCCGCTGATTCTTCGCCTGATTGGTGAAGACATCACCTTTACCTGGACGCCAGCGGCGCATCCCTGCCCGATTCTTATCGACCCGCATCAGTTCGAGCAGGTGATCATGAACCTGATCGTCAATGCGCGTGATGCCATGCAGGAGGGCGGCGCTCTGACCGTAACGACGTCGCTTGTGGAGACGAGCGGGACAAAGCTAGCGTCGTATGTCTGTATTGCCGTACAGGACACCGGCATTGGCATCCCCGATGATGTGAAAGAGCATATTTTCGAGCCGTACTTCACCACAAAAGCGACTGGACAGGGCACTGGTCTGGGTCTTGCGACCTGCCTGGGCATCGTGCAGCAGCACGCTGGCTTTATCCGCTTTGAGAGCGCGCCAGGGCAGGGAGCGCGGTTTGAGGTCTATCTGCCGTATACCCCTGGCGACTCGTCGCACATTCATGAGCCTGAAGCAGATGCACAACCGGAACGTGGACTGGAAACGATCCTGGTGGTCGAGGATGAACCGGCGGTTCGACATCTGGCAGTGCGCATTCTGCGCGATTATGGCTACACGGTCGTCGAGGCGAGCAATGGGCAGGAAGCGCAGCGTGTGGTTGAGACGCTTCCGGAACATACGATCCATCTCCTGCTCACTGATCTGGTGATGCCGGGCATGAGCGGCGTCGAACTGGCGACCTGGGTTCAGGCGCGTTGCCCTGGCGTGTGCATTCTCTTTATGTCGGGGTATGCCCGTCAGGTGTCGGTCAACCACGATAATCCCTATGTCGCTTTTCTGCAAAAGCCGTTCAGTCGCCACATGCTCCTGAGCCAGGTGCGTTGTCTGCTTGATGCGGTGGCGGTCGATGCAGCCGGATGAATCCTGCCCGACTGCACCGTTTCGCCGAGACCTTTGAGGTCGATATACGCGCTTGTGTCAGACGGGAAGCGTTCTGTTGGACATATGCCGTCACAGAGCGAGAGCGCCGGCGGAGACCTCAAGGGGCGTATGCGTCTTCCAACCTTCGCACCTGTCACCTTCAACCCTCCATCGTATCAGCGACGAATCACATGAGCGTCAGCCCGATTGTATCGGAACTTGTCTGATGCTCGGCTATAATGGTTGCGGTCTGCCCGTGTCCTTTGACATTGGCAGTGCGACACATGATGGTGATCGCGACAGAGTTTCGCCTCGGATGGTAAGGAGCAACACCGTGAAGATTCCCTTCCTGTATCGGCGTCAGATCGCGCTTATCGCGCTGTTGGGCGTGTTGACGCCGCTGTTTGCCGCCTGTGGCGGTGCGCCTCAGTCTCAGGGGACTACACCGCCGACCGCGTCAGTCAATGCGCCGACCGCGCCGCCTATTGTCTCGCCGGTCAATCCGGCATCGCCATCGCCAACGACCATCGTAGATGCCCCGACGGTCGCTCCCACTGTTCCAGCGCCAACCGAAACGCCAGTTGAATTGACGTTCCCGATGACATTGCCGCAGACCCAACACGGCGTGGTGACGCACCTGTACTACACCGACCGCGAACGGGTGCTGACGCTGACGGAAATTGCCGGCTATACGTGGGTGCGCCAGCAGATTCAGTGGAAGGATATCGAGGGACCGGAACCCGGCGATTATAAATGGGGAGAACTCGACAACATCGTCAATGATGTCGCTGCGCGGAACATCAACCTGCTGATCAGCGTCGTCAAAGCGCCCTCGTTCTACAATCCGACCAATGGTCTGCCGCGCGATCCGGTGACGATGGGCAATTTTGTGGAGGCGATGGTTCGGCGGTACGGCACGAAGATCAAGGCGATCGAAATCTGGAACGAACAGAACCTGGCAGTCGAGAACGGCGGGCGAGTGACGGTCGAAGACGCCGGGCGCTATGTCGAAATCCTGGTTGAATGCTACAAGCGGATCAAGGCGGTCGAGCCGCGCATTTTCGTGCTGGCGGGCGCGCCCTCGTCGAGCGGCGTTGATGAACCGTCGCTGGCGGTTTCCGATGAGCGCTACTACCGCGCGATGTATGAGTACAAAGGCGGGTTGATTAAGGACTATTTCGATGCCCAGGCAGTGCATCCCGGCGGCGCCGCCAACCCGCCCGACACCCTCTGGCCCGAAAAGCCAAGTTATATCGAGGGGTGCAAGCCTGCGCCGGATCGCTGCTGGAATGACCATCCGACGCACTACTTCCGTCACGTCGAAAATGTGCGCAAATTCATGGTTGAAGAAGGAGTCGGCGATCACCAGATCTGGATCACGGAATTCGGATGGGCGACGCCGAATGACACCCCAGGGTACGAGTTCGGCAACTATGTGTCGCTCGAACAGCAGCGCGACTATATCATCAGCGCCATGCGGCGGATCGATGAACTGTACCGCACTCCCGACGGCAAACCGTGGGTGGGGGTCACATTCTTGTGGAACATGAACTTTGCCGTCCTTTGGGGCGCGCAGGGGAGGCCGAACCACGAGCAGGCATCGTTTGGCATCCTGAACCCCGACTGGAGTCCGCGCCCATCATTCCTGGCGATCCAGAGTTATCTGGCGGAACGCAAGCGGCGGTTGGGAGGAGGTTAGGGGTTAGAGGTTGGAGGTTAGGGGTTAGGAACTGGATCCTTAACCCCAATACCTTTCAAATAACAGGACTTACGCGGTGGCGTATTTTCTGGCTTCGCCAGAGCCTGCGGCAGCGTAGCACTCCCAGTCAGGTGATGTGGAGCGGCGGCTTTGCCGC
>DAOTWI010000675.1:0-4224 GCA_034436075.1 Roseiflexus sp. | reverse complement strand
GGCGCTACGGGCAACGACTCCTCCTCCTTTTCCATGTTCAACGTGCAACGTGAAACGTTCAACCCGACTTGCGATGACTTCTCCATCGTTCTACAATGAAAGAGGACATATTCGATTTGCAATGACATGCATGTGGGAACGACCATGTTGCACATAGATATTGGCGTTGTCAAAGTGCCGCGCCATGGCGCGACCGAAAGCGGCGACACTCTCGAGGTGATCGAGCGACCCGGCGGAGGGCTGTCGGTGGTGCTGGTGGACGGGCAGGGAAGCGGACGTGGCGCCAAGACGCTGAGTAACCTGATTGCGACGCGCGCAATGACGCAACTCAAGGACGGCGCACGCGACGGGGTGGTGGCGCGCGCCGTCCACGACTATCTCTACACCTATCGTATGGGGCAGGCGTCTGCCACGCTCAACATCCTCTCGATCGACTTTGCGAGCGGCAGCCTGCGCGTCTCGCGCAACAACCCGGCGCCTTTTTTTGTGCTGAGCGAGGGGGAGGTGCAGTTGCACAACGAGCCATCAACCCCGATCGGCTTGCATCCGCTGACGAGGCCAATTATCAGCGAAATACCGCTGCGTGCCGGATTACAGGTCGTGATGTTCACCGATGGGTTGCTCAAAGCGGGCGAACGGTATGGCGTTGATATGGAGCTTGGCAACTACCTGGCGGGGTGGCGCATGGAAGAGGATCAACCAGCCGCAACGCTGGCTGAAGCGCTCCTCAATCGCGCCATGGAACTCGACCGCAACGAACCGGCGGACGATATCAGCATCGTGGTTGCCGCAGTGGTCGAACGCCAGAGCGCGAACCGCGCCCGCCGCATGACCGTCAGCGTGCCGGTGGAACGAATCGCCGAACGCCACGACGAAATATCGAATGGCATCGACGATTGACGAATCGCACGAAACCGCAGAGCCGTGGCACAACAGGAGAGCCGTTGCAATGCAACGGCTCTATGCAGGATCACCATTCTTCGTGACCCTTCGCGCCCTTCGTGGATCGAAACCCTGGCGCCCCCGACGGGATTCGAACCCGTGATCTCCACCTTGAAAGGGTGGCGTCCTTGGCCGCTAGACGACGGGGGCGCACTGCCGCCATTATACCAGAGATTGTTCCGCGAGCAAACGCGGCGCCCGCGCGCAGTATTTGAATATTCCGGTCGATGTGCAGGAGTACACGGATGCGCACGGATTGAGACGGGTGAAGACGGATCGATCACCTCTCATCCATCCGTGCGAATCCGTTGCATCCGTGTCTATCCGTGTCCCATTATAGAGTCGCGCCCCTTCCCGTCACGCGCGCGGCGCCGGCGTTTTCTCTTTTTCGTCCGGCTCGTTGAGATCCTTCAGCAGATCGTCGTCGCTCAGATTGAGCGGCACCACCTCTTCCTCCTGCGCTTCCGCCGGTTCCTCGTCATCAGAAGGTTCATCCAGCGGCGCAACGGTAGTATCGACCTGCGCAACATACTTTTTGAGCGTCAACAGTTGCTTCGCCAGCAACGGCGCCTGATCGGCGGTGAGCGCCCGGCTGAGTTCGACATCCAGCAGCGCCGAGGTCCCGGCGCCAGGCAGCACCGTGGCGCGTTTGACCGGCGCACCCAGGCGGGCAAGCGCGTCGACCGCCTTTCCAACGGCGCGGTTGTCGTCGTGCAGGTGAATACGCAGCCGGCTCACCGGTCTGCCGAAGTTGAGCCGCGCCTCGAACCACTCAAGGATCGTCAGCGTGAACAGAAACAGCACCGTGCCGGCAATCGCCAGCCATCCCAGCCCCGTCGCCACCGTGACGCCAATGCCGGCGCAGCCCCACAGGGTGGCGGCGGTCGTCAGACCGCGCACCGTCGTTCCATGGCGCAGGATCGCACCAGCTCCCATAAACCCGATCCCCGAGACCACATAACTGGCGACCCGCAGCGCATCGCGCTCGCCGGTCAGGTCGGCGAAGCCATACGCCCCCGCCATCGTCACCAGGCAGGCGCCCAATCCCACCAGAATGTGCGGGCGAAACCCGCTTGCCCGCTCGTGACTCGACCGTTCGAGACCAACCAGCCCACATAGCGCCATCGTCAGCACCAGTCGAAAAATGACGTCGAGATTGACCGGTCCCAGCAACCGCACGAGTTCGGTGACAACATCCTGCATACCATCCTCTCCAATCGTCTCCTCTCCGCTTCCGGGTCTGGGCGCCGTGTGGCGGAATGAGACCACGGATTGACGCGGATGCAACCGGTTCACACAGATCTGTTCGTGATGGACATCCGCCGATCCGTGCCTATCCGTCCCGATCCGTGCGAATCCGTGTTCTCCCGTATTCTCCAGCGCAGCGCCTCACATATCGTATGATAAACGAAGATCGTGAGACGATGGCGCTATTTTGCGATCTGTCACCCGCCGTTCTCCGGCAGGCGCAGCCGCCCCTCGCGCGCGTCGTACTCAAAGAGTTCGGCGTAGCGCCCCCAGTCAATCGCCGTATCGAGCGTGCGCGCCGCCTCTTCAGCGCCCATGAAATCTTCCAGTTCCGTCAGGAACCGCTCACGCGGCGCGCGATGGTCGGGCCGGGCGGTGAGCACGCGCCGGATATGCGCCGCCAACGGCACACGATTCATCAGGTGCTCGGCAAAGATGACCTTGCGCTCCTGAATATCGCTCCGCGCCAATTTCACGCCTTCCGGCAACAGGGTGATGTCCCCTTCGCGGGTCTGCGCGAAGCCCAGCAACTCCGCCGCATCGGTGATAACGAAGAGATCGTCCGCATCGAGTTGCATCTCCGCCGCCAGCGCCGGCAGATCGTCGCGCCCGCGATCCGGACCGGCTTCCACCCGTTCGATCAAGCCGATGATCTGCGCCACTTCTGCTTCGGGGAGCCGCATGCCCAGGCTGGTGTGATCGATCTCAGCCGCTGCGGCGCCGACAAATGCCGCTGCCGGCGTCGTCATCGCCCGGTAGATCGTCTCGACAGCGGCAATGAACGCGGGATCGTTGCGATCCCGCGGGCGCGGCAGGTCGATCCGCTGGCTGCTAATGATCCGTCCCGGATTGGAACTGAGAATGAGCACCCGGTCAGCCATCAGCGCCGCCTCTTCAATGTTGTGCGTGACCATCAGAATGGCTTTGGTCGGAATGCGCCGCTCCTCCCAGAGATCAAGCAGTTCAGTGCGCAGGTTCTCGGCAGTCAGCACATCGAGCGCCGAGAACGGCTCGTCCATCAACAGCACGTCGGGGTTGGTCACCAGGGCGCGGGCAAACCCGACCCGCTGGCGCATGCCGCCGGACAATTCTTTCGGATATGCGCTCTCGAACCCGTCAAGACCAATCAGGTCAATCGCCGCCAGCGCCCGCCGCCGCCGTTCGCCTTCCGGGACCCCCTGCGTCTCCAGTCCAAGTTCGACGTTCTCCAGCACCGTCAGCCAGGGGAAGAGCGCAAACGACTGGAAGACCATCGCCATCCCCGGCATCGGTCCGGTCACTGGCCGGTTGCGGTAGCGCACCTCGCCGCTCGACGGGGAGATCAGCCCGATCAGGCAGCGCAGCAACGTCGATTTGCCAGAGCCGGAGCGCCCCAGCAGGGCGACGATCTCACCCTCCGCCAGATCCAGATTGATGTTGTCGAGCACCAGCAGATCGTTGCCTTCCGGCGTCTTGAAGATTTTATACAGATTGCGGGCGCTCAGGACGACTTTCCCAACGCTCGCGGTCGTTTTTGGCGTCAACGTGGTCGCCATCGAAGTTCTCCTTTCGACTAATCCAGTCGGAAGCGCGTCTCAGCCAGCATGTAGAGCCGGCGCCAGAACAGGCGATTGAACGCCAGCACGAGCAACCCCATCACCAGCATCCCCAGCCCGACGTGCGGATTGAACTCGCCGGTGCTCCAGTAGGCGATATAGGCGCCCAACCCGCTCAACGTGAGGGTCGTTGCGCCCCACGACACGACTTCGGAGACGATCGAGGCGTTCCACGAACCTCCCGATGCCGTAATGCCGCCGGTGACGAACGCCGGGAAGATCGCCGGAATGATCAGTTTGCGCCACCACGCCCAACCGCGCAGCCCCAAAACCCGCGCCGCCTCTTTCAGGTCATTTGGGATGCTGACCGTGCCGGCGATGACGTTGAACAGGATGTACCACTGCGCCCCCAGGATCATCAGCGGCGCCTGGAACAGGCTCTGCGGCAACGCAAAGGTGACGATGAGCACCACCGCGATGGGAAAGAGCAGATTGGCCG
>DAOTWI010000674.1:0-2063 GCA_034436075.1 Roseiflexus sp. | reverse complement strand
GCAAGAGGCGTGAGGTGAGAGGCAAGAGGCAAGAGGCGTGAGGTGAGAGGCAAGAGGCGTGGGGCGAGAGGCGAGAGGCGTGAGGTGAGAGGCAAGAGGTGAGAGGCAAGAGGCGCCAGGGGATACAGCGGCGCTCTGCCTCAATCCAGCGGCGCCGCGCCCCAATGCAACGCTTCTGATCCTTGAGAGGAGATCGTCTATGCCAAACATATTCCGATGGCTCCTGATCCTGGTTTTGCTGGCGCCGGCGCTGGCGGCGTGCGGTGACGGCGACGGAGGCGGAGGTCTTCTGGGAGGCGGCAATCCCGTCGAAGTCAGTATCGTCTACGGCAGTGAAAAACGCGCCTGGCTGGAAGAGACTGTCAAACAGTTCAACGCCGCCGGGCAGAAAACGGCAGGCGGCGCAACTATTCGAGTTGTGGCGACGCCGATGGGTTCAACCGAATCGATGAACCAGATTCTGAGCGGCGCCATCCAGCCAACGGTCTGGAGTCCGGCAAGCCGGATTCTGCTGCCGGTCGCCAACGATGAGTGGGGTAGACAGAACAATGGGGCGACGCTCGTCGATGAAAATGCGCCGCTCCTGGTGCTCAGCCCAGTCGTCATTGCGATGTGGAAGCCAATGGCGGAAGCGCTCGGCTGGCCCGGCAAATCGCTCGGCTGGTCCGACATTGCCGAACTGGCGTCGAGCGGCACAACCTGGGCGGACTTCGGCAGACCGGAGTGGGGTCCAGTGCAGTTCGGTCACACCCATCCCGACTACTCGAACAGTGGTGTATCGACCATTATTGCGCTCTGTTACGCCGCGACAGGCAAAACCCGCGGGTTGACCGTCGCCGACGTGCAGGACCCGAAGACAGCAGCATTTGTGCGAGATGTCCAGAGCGGCGTTATTCACTACGGCGAAAGCACTGGCTTCTTCGCCGATCAGATGTTTAACCGGGGACCAGGATACCTCTCGGCGGCGGTGCTGTACGAGAACCTGGTTATCGAGTCCTACAACCGTGACCGTTATCCGAACGTCTCGCTCCCGGTCGTGGCGATTTATCCGAAGGAAGGCACGTTCTGGAGCGATCATCCCTACGCAATCCTGAATGCACCGTGGGTAAGCGCCGAGCAGCGCGAGGCGGCGGACATCTTCCTCCGCTACCTGCTCGACCGCCCGCAGCAAGAGTTGGCGTTGCGCTACGGTTTCCGCCCCAGCAGCACCGATGTGCCGCTCGGCGCGCCGATCACGCCGGAGAACGGCGTCGATCCGCAGCAACCGCAGACGCTGCTCGAAGTGCCGCGCCCTGATGTGTTGAACGCAATCCGCGGCGTCTGGGTGCAGAACAAAAAGCGGGTCGATGTCATGGCGGTGCTCGACGTATCCGGGAGCATGGAGGACGAGGCGCGGCTGGAGCAGGCAAAGGCGGCGCTGCGCATCTTCGTCGAACAGTTGCAGGACGACGACGGGTTTGGGTTGACGATCTTCAGTGATCAGGCGACGGTGCTGTCGCCAATCTCGCCGATCGGTCCCAAGCGCGCCGAGATGCTCAACCGCATCGCCGGGTTGACGCCGCGTGGCGCGACCCGCCTGCTCGATACGGTGGTGGAGGCGTATCAGGAGATGAGCGCCAGTCCTCCTGGTCAGCGCATTCGCGCAGTTGTTGTGCTGACCGACGGGCTGGACAATCGGAGCCAGCGTAAATCGCAGGATGTGCTTGCTCTGCTCAGGCAGGATCGGGAGGGGTACAGCATCAAGGTGTTCACAGTTGCATTTGGCGGCGACGCTGATGTAAACTTGCTGAAAGACATTGCCAGCGCGACGGGAGCGAAGAGCTACGTCGGCAAGCCCGGCGAGCGTGGCAGCATCGAGCGCATCTACCAGGACATTGCAACATTCTTCTGAGGCGAGGTTGATCATATGAATACGACGATCCTCCTGTTTGCGGCGCGCCAGCCGCTGGCAATCGCGGTGCTGATTGTCGCGGTCATCGCCGGGTTGACCGTGGCGCTCTGGCTGCTCCCGCTCGGATTGCTGGCGTATGCGCTCATGATCTTCTTCGCTATGCGCGACCCGG
>DAOTWI010000673.1:0-14522 GCA_034436075.1 Roseiflexus sp. | reverse complement strand
CGCAGGCAGCCCGCGCCGTTGCACGGTCGACGGCGGTGCGCCGCATGTGTGCACGCAACCTGCCCGATTGGGGCGGGATGCTCGTTGCTGTTGGCGCAAGCGGGGTGGATCTGCGCCCCGATCTGCTCGAACTGCGCATTGGCGCCGTGACCGTCATGGATGACGGTGTGCCGGTGCGTTTCGATCAGGCGGCGCTGGTTCAGGCGCTCTCCGGTCCGGAAGTCGAGTTGATGATCGACCTGCATACGGGCGCCGGTACGGCTACGGTATGGACGTGCACGACTGGCGCGGAGCCATAACGTATGAAATTACCGCTCTTCCCACTCAACACGGTGCTGTTCCCCGGCGCGCCGATCTCGCTCCATATCTTCGAGGAACGCTACCGCCTGATGATCGGTCAGTGTCTGGCGCAGCAACAGCCATTCGGGGTTGTCCTGCTTCGCTCCGGCAGCGAGGTCAGCCCTGACGATCCGTTTATTCGCAGCTTGCGTCGCCAACTCGATGTGGACGACGATGATATCGTGCGCGAAGCAGTTGTGCCGTTCGAGATTGGCACCATCGCGCGCATTACCGAGAGCCAGCGTTTCGACGATGGGCGCTACCTGCTGATCGCTCAGGGACAACGCCGCTTTCGCGTGCAGTACATCATCCAGCACCAGCCGTACATCGTCGCCTCGGTCACGCAACTGACAGAGGACACGTCAACCCTTTCGAGCACCGAGATCAGCAGACTGCGCCAGACGTATGAACAGTACTGGACGACACTGACGCGCGTCACCGGAAGAGAGTACGACTACGAGGAATTGCCCGTCGATGCGGTTGAACTCTCCTACTGGCTGGCGCACCGCTTCCATGTGGACAATCAGCGCAAGCAGCGCTGGCTTGAGAGCGACGTCGCTACACGCCTGCGCGAAGCGACCGGCATGCTCAGGGTAGAGATCGCAATGCTCCCGCGCGCCGGTCAGCAACGCGACGGCGATGCGTGGCCCTGGTCGTGGAACTGACCTATAACATTCGAGCAATGATTGTTGCAGCCTGCACGGTCACCCTGCGTTTGCCCGGCATTCGCTCGTTGAAAGAAAAACGGAGCATTGTGAAGTCATTGCTGGGCAGAATGCGCAACCGTTTCAACGTGTCGGTCACCGAAGTCGATGCGCACGACAATCATGGGCGCGCCGTCATTGGCATCGCCTGCGTTTCAGGGTCGGGCGATTATGTCGAAGGGCAAATCCAGGCGGTGCTGCGCTGGATCGAAGAAGAACGGCCCGATCTCGAGATACTTGCCGCCGACATTGAACTGTTGTGAGTGCAGGCATGGACGAGGCGCTCTCCTTCCCATTCCTGGCGATTGTCGGTCAGGCGGAGTTGAAAACGGCGCTTGTGCTGGCGCTGATCAACCCGCAGGTCGGCGGCGTGCTGCTGATCGGTCCCTATGGCGTCGGTAAAACCACTGCCGTGCGCGGGTTGCTCGACGTGATGCCGCTGGTCGACGTTGAAGAAACCGACGAGGCGGGCAATCCGGTCAAACGCCGTCGCCCGATGCGCATTATCGAACTGCCGCTCAACGCTCGCATGGAAGACGTGGTTGGCGGCATCAATGAGCGCGTGGCGCTCGAACAGCAGCGGGTTATGCTGGAAGAAGGCGTCCTGGCGCGCGCGCATCGCAATGTGCTCTACATCGACGAAGTCAACCTGCTCGATGCGCGGGTCGTTGATGCCATCCTCGACGCTGCCGCGCAGGGACGCACCTTTGTGCGGCGGGGACCGATGACACGGCTCTATCCGTCGCAATTTGTGCTGATCGGTTCGATGAATCCGCAAGAGGGAACGCTGCGCCCGCAGATTCTCGATCGTTTCGGGTTGCGGGTATGGGTGGCGCCATTGATGGATCGCGAGCAGCGACTGGAGATTTACCGGCGCGCACGCCGCTTCCGCGAACACCCTGAAGCATTTCGCGCTGAATATGCCGATGAAACCGGCAAACTCAAGCAAGAAATCGCTGCTGCGCGCGAGATTCTGCCCCAGGTGGCGATCGAGCCTGCCGCCGAGCGGTTTGCCATCGATTGCATCCAGCGCCTCGCCATTCCGTCGCATCGCGCAGAGATCGCGCTGTTTGAAGCGGCGCGCGCCCGCGCCGCCGCCGATTTTCGCCTGACAGCCACGATCGACGACATCCGGCGCGTGGCCATCCTTGCGCTCCGGCAACGGCGCAGCATCCAGATCGACGAATATGCCGCCGCCGTCGCCCTCGAAGACGCTGCCATCGAACGGGTGATCAACAGCGACGGCGCCGCTCTGCCACGGCGCCGTCACGCGCGCAAAAAACCCCAACCCGACAACAATGAAGGAGGCGTCACCCAGCCCACGCCAGCGGGTGGTGCACATCCGGATCGTTCATCAGATACGTGAGCATCTGATCGGGAACGTCGCGCAGACGCCAGATCAATCGCTGCACCATCTGGTGATCGAAGGCGATCTGCGTATTTCGCAGCACATCGTCCGGGTCGAACAGTCCGCGTCCTTCGGCATCGAAACTGTTGGCGACGTAGAGCATCGCGTCCTGGCGCAACCGATGCGTGAGCGCCATGCCCGCGCGTCTGAGCGCGACAGCCAGCGGTTCCGAGCATCCCATCCGGCTCCACTGCGTTGAACCAATAATCTGGAACAGGCGCTCACGGGCGGCAGCGGCATCACGCTGGCCAGTACGTAGCCACAGACGCTGCATCCCGACCGGCGCCGGCGCCAGCGGATGCCACACAACACGATCAACGCGCCCGGCGCGAAAGGCGATCACGCCAGCACGACGCAGCACATCGGCGCCCAGCACTCCCACGCCTTCGGCGGTGTTGACCGTCGCCGTGATCGAGACATTCGACGGCACAATCGGGCGCTCATCGTCAGGAATGACAGGGAGGCTCAGGCGCGTGCGACCTTCCTCATCAACGCTCAACAACGTCGTGAAATAGTAGTTCACCTCTGCCGGATGCATGCCATCGAAGCACACAACGAACACCTTGCCGGCGCTGCCCGGATCAGCCGCTTCCTGCAACAGTTCGAGGAAGCGGAGCGAGGTGAAATGATCGAATAATGAGCGAAACGACCGTTGATCACCGGTTGCCTCGAGCCAGGAGGAATCACCGTTGATCAGCGCATACTGCGGGCTGCCGTGGCCGAGGAGCGTCTCGGCGAACAATGTGACAAGTTCGGTCTTGCCAGCGCCTTCGACGCCGGTCAGCACCACAAACGGATTGGTTTTCAGCGACACATAGTAAGCAACGATCAGGGTGCGGGAGAACGGCAACCCGGCGCTCCGCGCGAGCGCAGCCATCCGCTGGATCAACTCCTGCTCACCAAACGCGGCATCCCAGTTGTCACGACTGCTCAGACGCAACAACGGCGGTCGCAGACCGTACTGGATTGCCTTCCGCTGGCCCTCGCTGGCCACTCCCCCGGCAACGGCGCCGGGGGAACTCGGGAAGTGCAGCATACAGCACCTTCAGATCTCTCTAATGTACGGGGCGTCCATACCGGATCTCAGAGGAGTCTCCAACATTGAGTTCACGGAAATCGCCAAAAACGACCGCATGATCGCCGATCAGACTCGATTGCAGCGTGGCGGAGACGATCTGCGCATCGCGATTGATAATCGAATCGCGAATGATCGAGTCTTTGACGACCGCTCCCGCCGCTATCGACACATACGGACCGATGATCGAATTGACCACCCGCGCTGTATCGTCGATATAGACGGGAGGAATAATAATCGAACCATCCAACCGAGCGGGATCGACATGATCGCGTCCGTGGTCCAGCAGGTACCGATTCGTCCGCAGCACCGTCTCCGGTTTTCCGCAGTCTTCCCAGACATCGACCGTCGGCGCGGTGAAACGGGCGCCATTCTCGACCATCAACTGCAGGGCGTCGGTCAGGAAGTACTCGCCTTTCGTTTGAATGTTGCGGAGCATCAGCACTTCAATTGCGCGCATCAACCACTGAATGTCGCGAAGGTAGTACAGACCGATCATCGCCAGTTTCGATTCATCGGTCGCCGGTTTTTCCACGAGACGAGTAATGAACCCATCTTTGGTAAACGCCACCCCGAACCGCCGCGGATCGTCCACCTCTTTACAGAAAATGGCGCCATCAATATCCTGTTCAGTCAGGCAGCTCAGGTCCGCCTCGAAAATCGTATCCACGAACAGGATGAGGGTCGGACCATCGACCGCTTCGCGCGCCAGGTAGACGGCGTGCGCCTGACCTTTCAGTTCGGTTTGTTCGATGAATCGCGCCGGGATTTTATAGTTTGAAGTGACATAGTCGGCGATTTGATTGCCCAGATAGCCGGTGATGAAGATCATCTCGTCAATCGAAAAGCGCGTCAACGTATCGAGAATATGTCCGAGGACGGGCTTTCCGGCGACCGACACCAGCGGCTTGGGCTTACTATACGTATGTGGACGCAGGCGTGTTCCAAGCCCGGCGGTAGGAATAATGACTTTCATAGATATCCTGTTCCTGGCGCTCTTCAATCAGCTCTGACCGCTGCGCGAGGCGCAGCCGCAACCTCCGCCGCAACACGCGCCGGTTGCGGCATCGCCTGCTTGCTTCGATGCCGCATCCATTCTGAGCGCGATAACAGAGATCCTGCGTTGCACCCGACCACTGCCGCACGCCGGGCAGTCGATCATCTCGTCGGCGCAATGGAACGGGCGCAGCATCTCGAATGCCTGCGCGCAATCACTGCACTGATACTCGTAGAGCGGCATAGGACCTTTTGGATTCGAGCGGAAACCATACCTGTTGATTATAGCACGATTGCACAACCACGGCGAGAGGGAATGTAAAGGAACTGTTCACGGTTGGGGTCAACGATGCCGCCGGTCGCCTAAAACGGGGGGCGGGGGCAGCCCTCGAAAAGAAGAAGCGCGACGAAATGACTTCAGCAAGCCGCCAACACACGCCGCCCCGCTGACCTGGAGCAACGCGCATCACGCCTGCGCTCCCAGGAGAAGCGTGTAAACAGGTCAGAACAGGCAACCGGCGTCCTTCAAGGTAGAGGCGTTGGTTGCATCATGGTCTGGGGGATCGAGGTGTGAAAGGGAGAGGAGTCGTGCGCCAGAAAACTCAACAGCAACGTGTTGAACTGATCCGGTTCGTCGAGAAACGGGAAGTGGCGACTCTTCGGCATGACCACGACCTGCGCCTGCGCGACGTGGTGAAACAGGTTCGCCTGATTGGGATTGACGATTTCATCGCGTCCGCCGTGAACGATCAATGCTGGAACTGTCAGGCGCGACAGATCCGGGCGCAGGTCGGTATGCAACATCGAGGCGACGGAGCGTTGCAATGTTGCGGCGGATGACTTCAGGCTGTCATCGAGAATCTCGTGCAGAGCCGGGTCATTGGTTTCGCCCAGGAAATGGCGGAACAGGAGGCGGCGCAGCCAGGGTGCGCCTGCGAATGTATCAGCAATCGGCTGGTAATAGGTCAATTTGAGAAACCATGAGAGCGAACTGCCGACGATCGGCGCTCCTACCGTCACCACTTTGGCAATGCGCGTAGGGTGATCGAGCGCTGTTTTGAGCGCCACCATTCCGCCCATTGAATGACCGACCAGCAATACCCGGTCAATCCCCAGGGCATCCAGGAAGCGGATAACCTGACGACTATAGTTGTGAATGTTTTCCGACGTGTTTTTGCGGCGTGATTCGCCAAAACCCCAAAAATCGAACGAATACGCGCGGTACTTCTTTTCGACCTGTTCGATCGTCGGGTACCAGTAGCGCCAGCTGCCCATCCAGCCGTGCAGAAAGAGGACTGGCCGGCCCCGCCCAAACACTTCGTAGTGCACCGTCTGGTTGTCAATGACAATCATGCTCATAGGTCTATCGTACCACCTTCCAAACGGCTGATCATCAGGAATTCAGTCCTGTATTAAGAGCACATGCGTCTAGGCGCCGCGCATGGTGACGGTGTCGGTCAAACGGGTGCGCGCCAGAGTCAGATGTTGTTCGCGCTCGCTCAGCGATCGGCGCAGCCGGTTTTGCAATGTGGCGATATCTTCCGAAATAGCGCGCAGTTGCTGCATCTCGCGCTCAAGATCGTCGAGCAACTGGCTGGCTTGCAACGCAGCCATCGCGTGTGCGCGGTCGCGCGAGAGCGCCCCCAGGCGATCCTGGATCGCCGCCAGCAACCCCATCAGATTCGCCCAGGCTTCGTTGTCCTGGCGATCACGCGCCTGCAACCCGTGTTGTCGCCCATCGAGCCAGGACTGAATCTGTCCCTGGAGATCGCTCAGGCGCGCCTCCAGTTGATCGATCGTCGCCGACAGATCCGGCGATGTTCGGGCGATGCCCCCGTTCTGCGCCAGCGCTTCGAGCCGCCCCTGCAGCGTTGAGAGCGATGCGCCGAGTTGCGCCTGCCGCATCGCGACTGCTTCCTGTTCGTTGAGCAGGTCGAGCAGCATCTCGCGCAGCTGGGCGGTTTCACTGGCGACCCGCGCCGATTGCTGATGGAGGAGATGCGGTACAAACCAGAGTAACAGTGCAAGTAATGCCAGCACCATAATTCCAAGAGCAACAAAGAGGACAGACATGGCACATACCCCCTGTTCATTCCTGCCATTATTATACGGGGACGCCATTACCAGGGTCAACGTTTCATGGCTTTGCAGGATGACATGTGGATTACACCGCCTTTGACAACTTCTGTTTCGACTTCTATAATGCCTTCTGCCACATTGTTCCCTGAACAGCAGCGCGTGAGAACGCACAGAGAAATAATGATGAAACATCGTATTCAGCGCATCGCCTGGTTGATGGCGCTCTTTGCGGCAAGCGCGGCTCTGGCTGCCTGCGCCGGAGCGCCGCTCTCGCTTCCCGGGCTCTTCGGCGCCTCTGGATCGCTGTATGTGCCTGATCTTCTTGACCGACCCCAGGAGTTCAACGGAAAAGACATTACAGTGTCGGGCGCTTATCTGGAGCGGGATGGGCGCCAGGTGCTGGCGCTTGGCGTCAGCACCCTCGATAATGACCTTGACGCCCAACCGCTCGGCGAGCCAATCTGGCTCGAAGGATTTCCGCGTGAGGTCACAACGGAACTGCATCAACCTGGCGATGCCATTTTTGGCTTCGTGCGCGTGAAGGGGCGGTTTGAGACTGGCGGACCGTTCGGCGCTGAGAACGCCTACCGTCATCGAATCATTGTCGCCTCCGCCGAGCCGATTGAGCGCGTGCGTCGCCAGGAGTATCGCATCGAGAACCGCCCCCTCGGCGAAGGCAAAGTCAGCCTGTTCGACCTCGTCGCCGATCCGGCGCGCTACAACGGTCAGACGGTAACGACCCAGGGCTACTATTTCTGGAACTCGCTGATCTATGTGCTGGCGGAAGGAATCTCGACGGAAGAAGACGGGAGCAGCCCGCAACCGATCGGCAACATGATCTGGATGGAAGGATTTCCGCCGAGCGTCTCCGGTGAACTGAATGTGGGTCCAAACAATAGTTTCGTCTGGGGGCGCGTTGAAGTGACAGGTCTCTTCCAGGGCGGCGGCGCCTTTGGCAGAAATGGCGTCTATCCGGCGCAACTCCTGCTCGACCCTGATAATCCGGCAAGCGCGCGTCCGCTCGACCCGAAGCGATAAGACGATACGAGATTGCGGTGTACTACTTCGTCGAGCGCATGACCGAAGACGATATCGAGCAGGTGCAGCTGATCGAGCGCGCCAGTTTCAGCGCGCTCTGGTCAGCCAACACCTATCGCCACGAATTGCGTTCGCCTGCGACGAGCCGGTACATCGTCGCCCGCGCGTCTTCGACGCCGCCGCCGCCGCGCACGGAACGTCCTGTTTCCCGGCGTGGGTTGCTCGCGCATCTGATTCCGATGTTCTTTGGTCAACCAACTGCTCATACCCATGATTTTCCAATCGTTGGCTATGGCGGCGTCTGGTTGAGCGTTGATGAGGGGCACATTACCACGATTGCCGTCGCGCCAGCATATCGTGGGCGCGGGATTGGCGAGTTGCTGCTCAACGGGTTGATCGATCAGGCGCTCGACCTGCACGCCGATGTGCTGACGCTGGAGGTGCGCGTCAGCAATATCGTCGCGCAACAGTTGTACCTGAAGTACGGCTTTCGCCCCGCAGGAACGCGCCCTCGCTATTATACCGACAATGGCGAGGACGCGCTGATTATGTGGACGGATCCGATCCGCAGCCCGGCATACCAGGAGCGATTGCAGCAACTTCGGGAGCGATTATTTGTCCGGTTGCGCGAAGAGGCGAACGAACCGGGACCGCTGCGCAACAATCTCCGCCTCGAAACGGAATAATGCTGCTGACCTGACTACACTTCCATCACCACCGGCAACACCATTGGACGGCGACGCGTCTGTCCATAGAGATAGTCGCTGACCACATCCTTGATCTTGCGATTGACGAAGGCGCTGTCAATCTCCGTCTTGCCGCCGCCATTGCGCTTGGACAGCGCATCCCGCACAATGTTCTTGGTCGACTCGATCAGATCGTCCGACTGCCGCATATAGACAAACCCGCGTGAGACCACGTCCGGTCCCGCCACCAATTCGCCTGTCGTCCGGTCGATGCTGACGACCACCATCAGAATGCCGTCGCGCGCAAGGAGTTGGCGGTCGCGCACGACCACCTGCCCCACATCACCGACCGTCGTTCCGTCCACATACACATACCCGACTGGAACTTTGCCAGTTGTGCGCGTATAGTTGCGACTGAACTCCATCACGGCGCCATTTTCGGGAATGATCACATTTGAATCGGAGAACAACCCGCCCATGCCAAGCGCGAGTTTCCGGTAGAGCATCATATGGCGATAATCGCCATGAAACGGCACAACAAACTCAGGGCGCAGGATGGCAAGCGCCATCTTCAGTTCTTCCTGCGCGGCGTGACCCGAAACATGCACGGCAAGCCCGGATGGACTGCCGCCATAGATGACTTCCGCTCCCAGGCGGAAGAGATTGTTGATCACCCGATTGACCGACACCTCGTTGCCGGGGATGGGGGTCGCTGAGACAACGACCGTATCACCTTCTTTAATCTTGACGTGCGGATAATCGCGGTTCGCCATGCGCGCCAGCGCCGACATCGGCTCGCCCTGGCTGCCGGTGCAGATGACCGCCACCTGATCATCGGTGAGGCCCGCCGCCTCCTGCGGACGGATCAGCGTTCCCTGTTGCGCCCGCAGATACCCGAGTTCGAGTGCAATGCGCGTGGTATTCTCCATGCTGCGCCCGGCGACGACGACTTTGCGCCCATACGCTTCCGCCGAGTCGATCACCTGTTGCACACGCGATACGTTCGAGGCGAAGGTGGCCACGATAATGCGTCCGGGTGCAGTTGCGAAGATCGAGTCGAACGCCTCGCCGACGACCTGTTCGCTTGGCGTATACCCCTTCGATTCGACGCGCACGCAGTCGGTGATCAGCAACAGCGGCGATCGCCGCCCCAACTCCGAGAGTTTGACCAGATCGGTTGGGCGGCCATCGACCGGCGTATGGTCGAATTTCCAGTCGGTCAGGTAAATGGTCAACCCAACAGGCGTATCGATCGCCAGGCCGACCGTATCCGGGATCGAATGCGCCACGCTGAACGGTTCAACCGAGAAGGAGCCGGCGGCAAACGGCTCACCCGCCTGCATTTTCATCAGCCGGACGCGATCAAGCAGGCGATGCTCCTTGAGTTTCCCCGTCAGCATGCCCAGGGTCAGCGGCGTGCCATAGATCGGCGGAAAATCGAGTTCCGGCACAAGGTATGGCACCGCGCCGATGTGGTCTTCGTGCCCGTGGGTCAGCACAATAGCCTTGATTTTGTCCTTCTGGTCACGCAAATAGGTGATATCCGGCAGCACAAGGTCAACGCCGAGCATATCGGCTTCCGGGAACATCACCCCACAATCGAGCACCAGAATCTCATCGTTTTGTTCCAACACCCACATGTTGCGGCCCACTTCACCGGCGCCGCCAAGCGGAATTGCCCGTAATCTGTTTTTTGCCATAGGCGCATATGAGGCGACAACGCTACTGTTGTTCCCGCCTCGCTCCTTTCCTTTCCGGCTGCTCTGCGAGCAGCCCCACTATAACCAATGATCTATCGCACAGGCTGAAGCCCTCAGCCTGTTATGCCCCTGATACAGCCGGCTGCGCATCGTTCAAGCCGGCGCGCGCGCGGATGTCGCGCAGCAGATCGTCACGGTCTTCAACACCGGCGTAGATGATTAGACGCCGGGCGCCGCCTGCCTGCCGGTGCAACCAGCGCACCAGCGGATTGCGAATCTGGCTCGACGGATCATCGCTCAGCGCCACTTCGTCGAGCGGTTCGTCTGTATCGTCATCACGACGGCGAATGCCGATCACACTGCTCCATGGGCAGGTAAGCGCAACGCCAAACGACGTAAAGCGCAGTCCGCCGTCCGTTGGCGTATACTGCGCGCCCAATTCTTCAAGGATGCTCCACGCCGCCAGTGGCGTCGCCGCCAGCAACACCACCATAAGCAATGCAGGGATCATCTGACCGATGGACAGCCCGCGCTCCAGGTTTTCGCGCAATGCCTGAATAAAACCTGCGGAAGGGTCGCTGCCGGTCGCGATCGAGATGCGCAGCGTCCATAGTGCAAACACCCAGATCATCAGCGCGCCGATCAGCAGCACAATGGCGCTGCGTCGTGCAGAGGGAGAGAGCCGATAGGTCTTCATGGGCAATCAGAACAACGACAGTTGTTGCACTTCGGGTTCATCCGGCGTATCAGGAGCGACAGCAGCAGCAGCCTGAGCGTTCTTCTTCTCCGCCTGCGCGATGAATTCCGGCAATCTGCGAAAATCGGCTTCAATCAAAGCCCGGTTCTGCGGTTGATGGAGCGCCGCAGCCGGATGCATCATCGGAACGATCATGCGCCCGCCGATCCAGCGCGGCTGGCCGTGGATGCGGGAGATTTTTTCGCCGGGAAACCAGCGCGCCATCGAGAAACGGCCAAGGGTCACAATCACCAGCGGGTTCAGCGCTGCAATCTGCCGATCGAGAAATTGGCTGCATGCAGCGATTTCGTCCGGCTGCGGGTCACGATTATCCGGCGGACGGTGTTTGATGACATTGGCAATAAACACCTCACTGCGCCGCAGACCGGCAAGACCAAGCAACTCTTCGAGAAATTGCCCGGCAGCGCCAACGAACGGCCGGCCCTGGCGATCTTCATGAAAGCCAGGGGCTTCGCCGATAAACATGACCTTCGCGTCTGCTGGACCTTCGCCCGGAACGGCTCTCATCGCCGACTGATGCAACCGGCACGCGGTGCACGCGCGCACTTCATCGGCGATCTGCTGAAGCATAGTGGCTGCGCTCAACGCTGCTTTCCCCAATAGTTACGAACTCTTCTCTTTTATTATACCATCTTCATCGGGCAATGCAGAATCAGCCATCTGCGCTCGTTGTGGGGCGCTCTTGTGATTCGACTCGTCTGTGTTCTGCATTGTTGGGACTGATGAGGGTTCGAGACCGCTCCAGATTACAGGAGACGGTTCCTGCCGCGATCGGCGCCGTGACGGGCGCACAGGGCGCATCGAACGACGCTTCGATAGCGCATGCTGGAGAGCGATGAGAAGAACGCTGGCCACCAGAACTACCCCAAGAAAGACGCCCCACGGCAGATCGGTAAACAGGCGTCGCAGCATAAGGGTTTCGACCGCAATGGCCACCCCGACCACCAACGCCGTTTTCAGAACGCCGTTCATCTCGACTGGCTCTCTATGCTCCACAACCAGAAGCGTGCTCTCCAACCGACGAGCCTGTCCGAATAATCCTGCGCCATTGCCATAGCGAGGCGCGCACGCAGCGAAGCAATCTTCGGTTGAGCGGGGGAGATTGCCTCACAGAGCCTGATGCAAGCGGGGCAGGGAGAAAGCGTAGCGACTGGTAATGACAGTGCCCCGTCGGTTATTCGGATAGGCGCCTAATCGCGACGCTCTTCCTCAGGACGCACTTCGCGCCCCTGGTCGAGCGTGTAGTTTGCGGTATCCAGATGCGTGGGCTTTGCTGCCTGCTGTACGATGATACCTAGTTTCAACGCCACGACGAATCCAGAAACGCCAACGACGACAAGCAGCAGTATCAGGCACAGAATAGTTGTGAGCATTGCAGACATCGTACATTCTCCCTGCGTACCGGACTATGCGCAGCCAGGGATGATACCATACCATGCTCAACATACGCAGCAGGCGACGCCACGTTTCAACTTCTGTTAGTAACAGGAGTTACGCGGTCGCCTTACGGACGAGCCGCGTGACAGCCCTTTTTGCCTTCGGCAGAGCGGTACTTGTCTTCTTTTGTGGTGCGGTGCGGCGGCACAGCCGCCGCACCGCACCACCTTAATCAGGAGCGGCACACTGCCGCAGGCTCTGGCGAAGCCAGAAAACGCGCCACCGCGTAAGTCCTGTTAAGTAATAATCGTTCAAACGCCCATAGGGATACGGTCGGCGCCAGGATGCGCTATCGGCGCAGTCTCGACAGATAGTCGCTGAACCGAATCACGTGGTAAACTGGAGACAATCGTAGCATCGGATCATGGTGTGCTGCACATCTATGGCTCGTCTGGCGGAAATCGTCCTGCCCTCATCATTGCGCGAGCGACTGGCGCAGGGGCATCCCTGGGTGTATCGCGACCATGTTCCGGCGCATGTGCGCCTGCCCTCCGGCGCCTGGGTTGTCGTTCGCTGCGGCGCGTGGCGCGGGTATGCGCTGTGGGATGCGGAAGGTCCGATTGCATTGCGGATCTTCTCAACGCGCCGCCTGCCTGATACTGCCTGGTTGCGCGAACGCCTGACCGCTGCGTGGGATTTGCGGGAACCGTTGCGCGCTGCGGGCGTCACTGCGTATCGCTGGGTCTTTGGCGAAGGGGATGGTCTGCCTGGCATTGTCGTGGATCGCTACAACGACGTCGCTATCATCCAGGCGTACTCTACCGGTACGCTGACCCTGGTTGATGATGTGGCCGCTATGCTCCCCAGGATCGATCCAACGGTGCGTTGCGTGGCGCTCCGCCTGGCAGCAGGGCCGCGTTCAGCAGCAAACGAAGGGGGCGAGGGAGATGGCGACGCGCGACTGCGACCGCTGCACGGCGAGCCGCCGCGCGAGATTGTGGTGATCGAGCATGGAATCCGTTTCGCCGTTGCGCTCCATACTGCGCAGAAAACCGGATTGTTCCTCGACCAGCGCGAGAATCGGCGGTTTGTTGAAGGGCTTGCCGCCGGTCGCGCGGTGCTGAACTGTTTCGCCTACACTGGCGGGTTTTCGCTCTATGCGCTGCGCGGCGGCGCACGGCAGGTCGTCAGTGTCGATATCGGCAGGGGTCTGGCAGCGGCGACGGCGCGCAACCTGGCGCTCAATCACCTCGATGACGGACGGCATCGCTTCGAGACCGCCGATTGTTTCGCGTTGCTGGAACAGTACGCCGCTACGGGGCAGCGCTTCGACCTGGTTATTCTTGACCCGCCCGGTTTTGCGCGACGAAAAGAAAGTCGCTATGCCGCTCAGCGCGCGTATGCACGACTCAATGCACTTGGCATGCAGTGTGTGAGTCCCGGCGGTTTGCTGGCGACTGCGAGTTGCACCACACAGGTGGGACCCGATGCGTTCCGCGAGGCGCTGGCAGCGGCAGGCGTTCTTGCCGATCGGCGATTGCGGATCATCCACGAAGCCGGGCAACCGCTCGATCATCCGGTTCCGGCGCACTTCCCCGAAGGACGTTACCTGAAGTTCGTGGTTGGGCGGGTGGAAGAGGCGGTGTAGAACGTTGCAGGTTGAACATTGAACGTTGCAGGTTGAACGTTGAACGTGCGCCAGCGGTAGGTAGGGGCACGGCGGCGCCGTGCCCGGAGTGTCAAGCAGGAAGAGGCGCGCCGCCGTTCCCGCTGCGGGCGCACGCTGCACGTTGAACGTTCAACAAGGAGGCGAAACGATGTCATTCACACTGACGAGCCCGGCATTTCCCGAAGGCGGCGCCATCCCGTGCGCTCATACGTGCGACGGCGCTGACCGCTCGCCAGCCTTGCGTTGGGCAGGCGCGCCGCCAGCCGCCAGTTATGTGCTGATCATGGACGACCCAGATGCGCCTGTCGGGACGTTTACGCACTGGGTGGTGTACGACATTCCCGGCGACTGCACGGAACTGGCGGAAGGGGAACAGAAGGTTGGGCTGGCAGGCGGCAACGATTTCGGCAGGCGCGGCTATGGCGGACCGTGCCCGCCGCGCGGCAGAGGCGCGCATCGCTACTTCTTCCGTCTCTCGGCGCTCGACATCCCATCGCTGCACCTGCCTCCCGGCGCTGCCCGCCGCGATGTCGAATCCGCCATGCGCGGCCATGTGCTGGCGACCGCCACACTGATGGGACGGTATGAGCGGAAGTGATCGTCACTGACAGGAATTGCGCGGTCGCCTCGCAGGCGACTGCGCGATGTCTCGTTGCGCCTTCGGCAGAGCGGTACTGATCTGTTTTTGTGGCGC
>DAOTWI010000672.1:0-12419 GCA_034436075.1 Roseiflexus sp. | reverse complement strand
GGTCAGCACGCCGCCGGTCATCTACAACTACGGCGCGCCTGGCGATGTCGCCGCCATCAAGCGCGACACCGCGTGGCTGCGCGATCATGGCGCATCTGCAAGCGCGGAGGAACTCGCCACTTTTATGCGCGTGCGCGGGTACGACTATGTATACGCCAGCGAACGCGCTGGCGCGCTGCGCGCTGAAACGCTGCGTACAACGCCGCTGTTCGAGTGCGTCTATGACGAAGGCGGCGTGGCGATCTTTCGCCTGCGTGAGCCATCGCAGTGACGAGGAGAAGCAGGAGGTGAGAGGTGAGAGGCAAGAGGCAAGAGGCAAGAGGCAAGAGGCAAGAGGCAAGAGGCGAGCGCGAAGGGCGAAGTGGCATTGCCTCTTCGTGCCTTTCGTGATCTTGGTGGAGAGCAGGGGCGCAAGGAGAGGGGCAGGGTAGGTTGCGCGTAGAGCCGTTGCAATGCAACGGCTGTAGCACAAGGCAGAGGTGCGAGGTGCGAGGTGCGAGGTGCGAGGTGCGAGGTGGCATTGCCTCTTCGTGCCTTTCGTGATCTTGGTGGAGAGCAGGGGCGCAAGGCGAGAGGCGAGAGGCGAGAGGCAAGAGGCAAGAGGGGAGAGGGGAGAGGCGAGAAACGAGAGGCGAGAGGCGAGAGGCGAGGGGCGATCTTGTGATTGGCGTTGGCAGACCTGGCGTTGGCTGAACCTGTCGAAGCCAGCGCCAGGTGCGACGTAGCGGGCTGAAGCCCTTTGCTGAGATCGTGCAAGCCCCTTCGGGGCTTCAATGTCCTGAGCGAGGGCTTATGGAGTTTGAGAAATTAATCCGGTATTGTCCGATGAAGCCCGCGCAGGCGGGCTTTGCAGCAGGAGCCCGCGACCTATGGAGTTTGAGAAATTAATCCGGTATTGCCCGATAGAGCCCGCGCAGGCGGGCTTTGCAGCAGGAGCCTGCGGCTTCAGCCGCCGGGCAGATAGGCTCGCGGCGGAACACAGGCTGGCACATACATGATTGCGAGACGTGTGAAGAATTGATCATCATATGCACACAGGGCATGGGCTATAATGGTCATGGAGAAATGAGGGATGGCGGTCTCCTGTACCTACCCCGCCGCCGTGCGGCGAGACTCTGAAGCGATTCTATGTCGAGTGACACTCTGCCACAACTGAGCGAGCGCGAGCGCGAAATCTTGCGCCTGGTCGCTACTGGCGCCACCAATCAACAGATCGCAGCGCAACTAAACATCAGCGCCAACACAGTCAAGGTGCATTTGCGCAACATCTTCGGCAAGATCGGCGTCGCATCACGGACTGAGGCGACCGTGTATGCGGTGCGGAATGGCATTGTTGAGGTTGCCGCAGCGGCATCGGTCAGCGCCGCCATGCTGCCGGAAACGACAATGCCGCCCGTCGCAGCCTCACCCCCCTTACCGCGCGGCGAATCGGGCGCGCCGTCGGCTGCCGCAACCCGTGCTCCACAATCGAGATGGTTGCTCTACGCCGGCGTGGTTGGTGGAGCGTTGCTGGCATTTGCTGTCATCTTCGGGTTGTTGGTACTGTCGCAGGGAGGGAACACGACCTCAACCGCACAGCCAACCGCCGTTCCCACACCACAGACGTTCATATCGTCGCCCTCGCCTGTCTGGACTACCCACCCTTCCCTGCCCTACGCACAGCGCGCAGCTGCTGCGGTTTCCTTTGAGGGACGGATTTTTGTCATCGGCGGCATTGCCGACAGCGGCGCCACCGGCAGCGCCTGGCGGTACGACCCGTCGACGCAAACATGGGCGCCGCTGAATGCCAAGCCGACGCCGGTGCAGGACATCGGCGCCGTTGTGCTGAATGGCAAAATCTACATTCCTGGCGGGCGACTGGCAGACGGCAGCGTCACCGATAAACTGGAGGTGTTCGATCCGGCGCTTGGCGCCTGGTCGGTGCGGCGTGCATTGCCTGCTCCCCGGAGCGCCTACGCGATCGCTGCGGTCGATGGTCGCCTGTACCTGTTTGGCGGTTGGGACGGCTCGAAGATCTGCGATGACGTATTCGCGTATGATCCCGTCAGCGATTCGTGGGAGCGCCGTCCATCGATGCCGACAGCCCGCGCGTATGCGGGCGCATCGGTGGTTGATGGCAATATCTACGTGATCGGCGGCGAAGATCAGAGTGGCGCATTGACCGTCAATGAGCACTATGCGCCATCAAAGGAAGGCGATGCCGCCTGGTCGCAGCGTGCGGCGTTGCCTGAAGCGCGGAGCCGTTTCGGGTCTGCGGCGCTCTCGAACCTGATCTTCGTCCTGGGCGGCGCGCCGGAAGACGAACCGTTGTACTACGATGTTCGCAGCGACGGTTGGAAGACATTTGCCGCGCCGCAAACGCCGCTAGGCGAGCAACCCGCCGTTGCGGTGCGTGATGCATCGTTGTTTGTGGTAGGTGCGCACGATCAAGGCAAGAATGTCATGCAAGAATTGCGCATGCTCTATACGGTGGTGCTGCCAGCGCAGTAGCCTATGTTCCGTCTATGAACATTGTACAATTGATTAATCGGGCGCTTGGATTATGTGGGGCGAAAATCGTTTCTACGGCGCCTGATCAGCGCGAAACGCGCCGCCTTCAGAGTCTGCACGAGCGGCGCCACTGGTCACAGGCGAAATATACTGCCGGTCTCGATCTCGATGAAGCCAGGTTTCTCTCATTTTTTGAGCAGGTCTGCGCACCGTATTATGAGGCGCTGGCGCGTATGCCGCGCACGGCGGCGGAAGCCAATGGCGGGTATTACCTCGACAATATCTGGTTTGGTCCTATCGACGGCGCTCTGCTGTATGGGATCATTCGTTCTTTCCGCCCCAGACATATCATTGAAATTGGCAGCGGTTTCTCAACCCATCTGATGAATCGCGCTATTTGTGACGGCAACCTCGCTGCCAGGATTACGAGCATCGATCCTGAACCGCGCATCGATATCCGACAGGTGTCCGATATCGTTGTTGCGCAACGAGTAGAAGAACTTGATGCACAGACAATCGTCGATGCACTGGAAGCGGGAGACATGCTGTTCATCGACTCAAGTCACACCATTATCAGTGGCGGTGACGTTCCTTTTCTCTTTCTCGAAGTTGTGCCAAAACTGCGTCCTGGCGTGCTGGTCCACGTTCACGACATTTTCATCCCATATGATTATCCGGAAGAATGGATTCGCACGCTGCGTCGAGGATGGAACGAGCAATACCTGGTTCATGCGTTTCTGGCGTTCAATGCCGCATTTCACATCCTCTGGGCGGGTGCGTATATGTGGAAAAATCGACGAGATGCGCTGATTTCAGCGATACCGCATGGAGAATCTGCGACGGGCGCAGGCAGTCTATGGTTTCAGCGCACTGAGGCGTAACACGCAAAGAACCGGAGCGGCGCAGCCACTCCGGTTTGTTATTGGGTCTGGTGCGACTAAAGCCTACTGTGCAAAGGCGCCGTAGGTGTACAACTTATCATTCGTTACTGGACCGACCGAAACCTGATTGACGATCGCTGCAATCTTGTCGCCGCTGCTCGCCGTGATTGTGGCAGAACCGACGTACATGCAGCTCTGGAACTGCGAGTCAGATCCGATCGGGCTCAGACCTGCCGGCTGACCGGCAATATAGGTCTGCAGGAAGGTGAAGGAAGCGCCAGCCTGTACAGTCTGGGTGCGCGCAGTCGGCGTGGGGCACAGCGTAAATCCGGGCGGCGGCGTACCGGCGTAGGTGTTCGGACCGTAGGTAATCGTCACATTCGTGGCGCTCGTCCCAACATTTTGCACCTGGACGCCAGAGAACGTACCGAAGTTGTTCGCTGCCACCAGCGGCGCCAGCACTTTGTTGGTCGCGGTCGTCGGGTTGAAACCAGCGTATGTCGAAGCGTCCCTCGATGCAGTGTTCACCTGGTTGACCGTCACAAACAGCGGTTGACCATTGTTGCTGGTCACTGTCGCGCCGCCGATGTAGATACAGCCGTTGAAGAAGGTGTCAAACGGCGCGCTGCCACCGCCAGCAGCCTGGATCAGCGTTCCTGTCTGGTTCGGATTGATCGTCAGCGATCGCGTTGGCGGCGTCGCGCAGGGCGTCAATCCGCCGACAGGAGCGGTCACCGTGTTGGCTGAGAAGGTGATCTGCGCTGTTGTGGCCTGGGTGCCAGTATTCAGCACCTGAATGCCGGTAAATGCGCCGAAGTTGTTGCCAAGAACCAGCGGCAGCGCAACCGTCGGCGAGCCTGTGCCTGCCGGGAAGGCGTTATATGCCATCAACTGCCCATTGCCTTCTTGCAGTACGGTAGCCACCACAGGCGATCCGGTCGCTGTCACGGTTGCCGAGCCGACAAAACCGGGGGTGCCGGTGCCGAGCGCGGTGTTATTTTTCTGGTAGATCGTCCGTGACGCGCCTGGCTGCAGCGTGAACGGGGCCTCAGTGCCCGGATTGCCTGCAAAGCCCGGAGTGTACGAGATGCTCACTGTCGCAGGTGCGGAGCCAACGTTCTGAACGGTGATCGATGTGTCGATGCCGAAGTTGTTGCGCACAATGAGCGGCAGGTTCAGCGAGGATGCGCCGCCGGTGAATCCGCCGTAGCTATCGCCCAGAGCCGCATTGGCGCCAAGAATATTCGTGACTGCCACAATCGGCTGATCGGACAGAATCGTTACCGAACCGCGAAAGCCGGCAGGCGCAGCCATTTGAACAAACCCGGCAGCCGAAAACGTCACGAACGTCAGTGAACCGCCAGCAGGAATGGTGGCGCTTTGGGTCGCAACCTGCGTCTGGGTCGTTGCATCGATGTACTGGATCGTGATGTTGGCAGGCTGCGTCTGGCTCAGGTTCTGCACCTGAAAACCAGAGGTGGTGACCGTGCTGGTGGTCTGAGCGCCTACCGTCAGAGGCATAAGCGCCAATGCCAGCAGCGCCGCCATCAGCATGATGGACAATCGTCGTACTGTTGTCATCCTGACCTCCGCTATGAGATAACTGCGTTGTGCATAATAGCACATGCTACCATTGTAGAAGCTGCACCTTTTTCCGCCATACCTCCAAAGGCATAAACAGCTACCACTTCTTCGCTAAACAGTGAAGTAATCGGTCTAATCCTATCGGGTTATTCTCCTTATATGAGGTCTTTTCAGGGAAAGATCGCCGTCACACCGCACAGATTGCGACGGTCAGGGCAGTGCAGCGCTTCAGGCGTGCGGCTGTCCAGAGGTATGGTCGAATCAACCAGCGGAAGGGTCGTGAAAAGGTGAGCGCTTCGCCAAGACGACGCATGGCGAAGCGCCTGACGCGGGCATCAATCATCAGTCGCAGACTCTCCGTGACGTGGTGTTCAATACCGACCAGACATGCGGATCGATAAGGAACCAGCCCGGCTGTGTAAATCAATCTCCAGAGCGACGCGCGATCAAACGCATAGAAATGGCGCGGCAATTCCCAGCCGCACCAGTATGCGCCGCATAGTCGAGCGTCCCAGCTATCGCAGAGCGGAACCGTCACATAGATGAAGCCGCCGGGACGCAACAACTGGCGCAGGCGGCGCAACGCAGCAAGCGGATCGGGAAGATGCTCCAGCACATTCCACAGCGTTATGGCATCCCACGCCGTCCCATCCAGAGGCGCGGTCTCGAGCGTCGCCTGTATCACGTGAGCGCCAGTGCGTCGCGCCGCATCTGCGGCGCGTGCATCCGGTTCAACTCCGGTGACGGACCACTGCGGCAGCAAGGTGCGCATAGCGTGAAGAAAGGCGCCGGATCCGGCGCCAACGTCGAGCAACCGTCCTGGCTGTAGTTGGAGGCGCCCGATGAATGCGCACAGACGTCGCCAATCGGGATGAGGATCGTCGTCGAGGTTGTTATACGGACCGTAATCTGCCGGATAGATCGCCGCAAAGGACTCGCGGCAGGGACGGGGATTCTGGTAGATCAGCCCGCAGGTTTCGCAGCGTTGCAGGGTGAAGATGCCAGGAACGCGGTGCACCCGATCAGGCGCCTCCAGAAACGGGATGCTGCGCTCACTTCCGCACAGGCAGCAGGCGACTTCTTCCAGGCGAAGGGATGGCATGGGCGAACGGTGCATCGGCGAAGCCCTATCACCCTGGTTGATGCCACACCTGACGGATCCAGCGGAGATCGCGGTCGCGCATAACACGATACGCAGTGAGCATGAGCGGCGGTGTGACGAGTTTGGCGATCCGTTCGTACCGGGGCGGAACGCGCGGCGCCCAGCGCTGTTGCCATGCTGTCAGACGTTCCTGGAGCGCGTGCGTCTGCGTTTCAGACAACCGGCCTTTGCATCCCACCCCTACGACTGTTTCAGGAAAATCTTCAACGCCTGCCCAGGAAACCATGGCGAACTCAAACGAATGCAGCAGGCTGCGAAACGCTTCCGGAGTAAACCGCCAGTAATCCGATGGATGATTGTGGATGGGGAAGTTCATGACCGATGAAATCAGCACAACGCCTCCTGGCGCCAGCACACGGTGCACTTCTTCCATCGCTCGCCAGGGCATCTCGACATGTTCGAGCGTATCAAGGATCAGTGCGCTGCCCACGCTTTCAGACGCCAGACCGAGCGCGTGCAGGTTCAGCAGGAGGTCTACCCCGGTTCCCCGACGCATATCTGAGCCGATATAGCACGTGCCAGGGAAGAACGCTCGAAGATCGGCAAATCCTTCCTGACCGGCGACCTGGTATGCGCCGAATTCGTGAATCGGCTCGCGGAACGGCAGAATTGCCGCGCATTCACGAACAAACTCCTTAATGATGTCACGCATGTGGCGCCTGCAAGACAAGTCCTGCCGCTCCCCACGTCAGATCGACCAGCACTCCCCACACGCGCCAGGCAATGAGCAGGAGAAGCGCGTGCGGCATCGGCATCATCGTCGAGAGGGTCAGCACCAGGATGCCGCTCGTAATGCCCAATTCAACCGGTATCCAGAAGAGCAATGATCCGGCAACCACCAGCAATGCCCAACACTGAATCAAGAGCACGAATGCAGAATCAGGAATGGCGCTCGCCGCGCGGCAGACACAGTAGAGCGCAATGCCTCCCAGCACGATGGTGATCGTATTTCGCGCAGCCCATACAAGCATGTGGCGCCAGTGGATTGTTGCAGCGGCGGGATGGCGCGCAACCAACCAATCGAGCAGGCGGCGGAAGAGCGGGGATATCAGGACAATGAACACAACCCCGCACACTCCCGCAAGCGCCCAGGGGTTGACAAAGTCGCTGGCGCTTCCTGGAAGCATCAGGGATGCTAATGCCACGATCGCCGCCGCAACGCCGAAGACAGGAGGCTCAAGAAGCGCCATTGCAGCCACCTGTACCGCGTCGACGCCACGTTGATTGTACAGAAATGCCCGGCTCGCGGCAGTGATGCCAATCCCAGGCAACCGCGCCGCCAGGTTCGATAAGGCATAGATGCGAAAATGCGTCCGCAGCGGAAGATGATGCCCAAAGCGGTGAAGTATGACGCCCCAGGAGTCCACGGCGTTGAGCACGCCGATTGTTTGCACGATGAAGGCAACGATCAACCATACAGGTTCAATGTGGACATCTCGCAATTGGGTGATCTGATCGCGTTCCTGATAGAGTCGATAGGCGATATAGCCGTTGATCGCCAGGAAGAAGATAAGCCCCAGCGTCCACTGCCATCGGCGCGCCCGGAATGCTTCCCACAGACGTTGCACGATGAGACGCGCGCGCGGGGTAAGGGTTATACTCTCCATAGCCGCCTTTCCTCGCGCGCGAATTGCGCCTCGTTTGCACGCTCGACCGGCATAATCAACCCTGCCAATCCCCCGGCAACATAGCCAATGGCATCGCTCAACATTCCTTGCTGCGCCTTCCAACGCGCAACACGCGCCAGATGAAAGATGGCGATGATCGCGTATATCAGGCGTTCGATCCCTGCCCGATGTTTGCGGAAGAAGATCTGGCGACTGCGCGCCATATAGAATTCGCGCAAACCGGCAATCCCGCGCGTGCTGGCGGATACCGCATGATAGACCGTGGCGCCCGGAAGGTAGGCGATATCAAAGCCAGCAGCGCGCGCCCGCAGACAGAAATCCGTGTCCTCGTAATAGAAGAAGAATCGCTCATCGAACAGTCCTATTCGCTCAAAGACGGCGCGACGAATCAGCAGAGCGCACCCAAAGGCTGTTGGTATTGATATGGGAACGTCGGGAGGGAATGATGCAACCTGCTCATTCCACGCTATCGGCGTCGTCCAGTAGCGCCCGACAACCGCTCCCGCGCCCGCCATGACATCGGGTCGGTCGGCGCGAACCACAGTTGCGCTCAGGATGCCGATGTGTGGATGCCGCTCCAGTGCCCGGACCATGCGCCGCAGCGCATCGACTGATAGAGTCGCATCGTTGTTGAGAAGCAGAATTGCTTCGGCGCCCTCTTCTAAAACATGACGAATCGCCGGATTCACGCCGCCGGCAAAGCCCAGGTTTTCTTGATGACGGATGACTGGGATGTCGGGAAACTGAGCAATCAATCGCTCAAGGGAGCCGTTGTGCGACCCGTTATCGACCAGCGTGATCGAGTAAGCTGGATAATCGAGCATATGCAGCGACGCCAGGCATTCCCGTGTGCGTTGATCATGACGCCAATGCAACACGATGATTGCAACGTCCATTTCATCCCTTGATCCGGTTCTGTCCGTGAACGACACCCGTATACCAGCCTGTTCTTGCCCATACAACGCCTGGCAGCGTCGTCCGATAGCGTCGAAAGAGTTCTGGTTGATTGACATAGTAACCCACTGCGTCGCGCAACGCCAGTCCAGGAATGGCGGCAATCGCCAGGTGCGGCGATATGCGAACCAGACGATCCCAGAGGCTGACGCCAATCAGTGATCGGTATCGCTCCGCCACGACGGGCCAGTCGCGCCCCCAGGCGTACATGTGCTGCCAGACGCTCCGCGCAGTCGTGCGCGTCGTGTAATGGCAGGCTGACGCTGCGGGCTCGAAGTAGAGCGTGACGCCTGCCAGGCGTAAACGAAAGCTTAAGTCAACATCCTCGCCGGTGCGCAATCGTGCGTCGAACGCCGCCATCCGTTGCAACAGACGAGTGGCTACAGCCATATTTCCTGACAACAGATATGGACGTTCTCCTGGCTGCGCCGTCGACAAAAACGAACCGAGGCACGCAATGTTATCACACAATTCCCAGTAGCGCCACTGACCGAGCGTAATGCTCCCCCCCACCGCTATAGTCTCACTCCAGGCATGTCCGAGAAGACGCTGCAGCCACGTCGGATGCGGGACGCAATCCGAATCGAGAAAGGCGCACATATCGCCCTGTGCGTATGCGACTCCCAGATTACGCGCCTGGGCGGGAGAGAGCGCAACCGGGGACTCAATCGAGCGTATGCGTCCGTCATGACGAGCAAATCCGTACCGATCCTGGCCAACGACAATAATTTCCAGGGGTTGGACGCTCTGGCGATGGAGCGCATCAAGGACGGCGCCGAGATGGGGGGAGTGCAGGTTTGGAATAATGACGGATACATTGACCATCATAACGAGAGTTGCGCCTATCCTCCCAGCCCCTCCGCCACTCCCCAGTACCACGCGGTGCGCGCCCAGACCAGCCCAGGCAACAGGTGCGGGGTGCGTCGCCCCAGATTGGCGACATCACGGGTTGCCAGCAGTGGCGCGGCAACGCGCAACGCTGGAGCATGCGCCCGCAACTGTTCGAGCGGCAGCGGCGGCGGCATCACCTGCGCATGGCGGCGCCAGATGGTCGCCTGCACCCGCCCGAAGGCGCGCAGGTGCTCCCACACAGCCTGCGGCGTCTCCCGGAGATGACGATGGACAACCTGCGCCCTCGGCTCGAAGATGATCCTGACGCCAGCCGCGCGCAGGCGCAGGCTCAGGTCGGTATCCTCGCCAGCCGCGCCGGGGAAGCGCTCGTCGAACCCGCCGCTGGACAGGAACAGTGACCGCTGCATGCACAGGTTCAGGCTCGGCGCCCAAAGGCGTTCCCCGGCAGGCGATGTGTCGCGGTAGTCGGCGAAAACCAGCAGGTTGTCGCAGACGCTCCAGTACCCGCCGCCTTCAATCGCCCCCCCGCCGCAGACAACCGCAGCGCCTGATCGCAGCCGCACAAACATTCGCTCGATCAGGTCCGGCGCAGCAATGCAGTCCGAGTCGATAAAGAGCAGATAGTCGCCGTGCGCCCGCGCCGCGCCCAGGTTGCGCGCCCGCGCCGCTGAAACCGGTTGCGGCGTCTCGACGTGTCGCGCTGGCGGTCCGACCAGTCCATGCCGATCCTGCCCGACCACGATGATTTCGCCGATCAGACGCCGTTCGGTCTGGCTGGCGATGGCATCGATCACCCCGCCGATCAACGGCGAGTGCAGGTTGGGAATAATCACCGATATGCTGACGCTCACAGCGCAGCGAGTATAGCCAGATCATTCCAACCTGTCAACCTCTTGACATTCCTCGCACTAGTAGTTTATAATCTAACTACTAGTGTGGAGACAAACGACTATGGATATTCTCGAACAACTGACGGCGCTTGGGTTTACCGAGTACGAAGCGAAGGTCTATCTGGCGCTATTGCAGGAGCATCCGGCAACCGGGTATCAGATCGGGAAACTGGCTGGCGTGCCGCGCTCGATGGTCTACGAGGCGCTGGGGCGGCTGGAGGCGCGCGGCGCAGTGCTCAAGAGCTTCGACGAGAAGGCGACCCTCTATCGCCCGGTGTCGCCCGATCTCCTGCTCGACCGGTATGAGCAGCGGGTGCGGCAGCACGTCGCGGAGCTGCGCACCAATCTGGCGCCGCTCTACCGCCGCCACGACGAGGGCCGGCTGTGGGCGTTCAGCGGTCGCCGCGAGGCGCTGCACTATGCCCGCGAAATGATTGCGCGCGCTCAGACGGAGCTGATGCTCGTGCTCACCGACGACGACGTTGCCGAACTGCGCGATGCGCTGACCGCTGCACACGTGCGCGGCGTGCGGCTCGGCGTGATTCTGACTGGCGACGCGCCGTTCGACCTGGGTCAGGTGGTGCGCCATCCGCACCTCGAAACAACGCTGCATCAAATGGAGGAGACGTTGATCATCGTGGCGGACGACCGCGAGTGCCTGATTGCCAGCGGTCACGCGACGACGTCGGCGACCGTCACGACGAACCCGAACCTGGTGTCGCTCGCCCATCAGTTCGTCTGGATGGAATTGTTCGCTCAACGCATTTTTGCGCGCCTGGGAGACGACCTGCTGGCGCGCCTGGACCCGGAAGATCGCCGTATTCTTCAGCATGAGGAGCATGCGTAAATGTCAACCCAGGAATTGATTGCTCAACTGCGCACCCGCCCTGGGGTGCTTGCCGTTCATTACGACGAACAGGAACATGTGCTGACGCTGCGCTACGACGGCGGTCGCGTGAATGTCGCCGATGTCGAGGCGCTTGCCCGCAGCGCCGGGGCGACGCTGCGCATGCTGCCCGCCGAAACCCGCCCGCTGACGCCGGAAGAGGCGGAACTGGCGGCGCTGCCCTGGATGATCCGCCTGACGGCGCTGACGCTGGTGACGGTCATTGCCGGATGGATTGTCGAGGATTTCACGGCGCTGCCGCACTGGGTCGCCTGGCTGATGTACGCCGTCGCGTATGCGAGCGGCGGGTTCTACAGCGTGCAGGAGGCGTGGGAGACGCTCAAAAAGCGGCAGTTCGACGTCAACTTTCTGATGATTGTGGCGGCTGTCGGCGCAGCGATTGTCGGGCAGCCGCGCGAGGGCGCCATCCTGATGTTCCTGTTTTCGCTTTCCGGTACGCTCGAAACCTATGCGATGGGGCGCACTCATGCGTCGATCCGCGCGCTCCTTGATATGACGCCGAAAGAGGCGGAGGTGTACCGTGACGGAACGCTCGTGCGCGTGCCGGTGGACGAGTTGCAGGTCGGCGAGGTGGTGCTGGTGCGCCCCGGCGCGCAGGTCCCCGCCGATGGCGTGGTGGTGCGCGGCGAGTCGGCGCTGAACGAAGCCTCGATCACCGGCGAGTCGATGCCGGTCGAGAAGCGTCCCGGCGCGAAGGTGTTCGCCGGAACGATCAACGGGCAGGGGGCGCTCGAAGTGCGCGTGACCACCTCGGTGGAAAACTCGACGCTGGCGCGGATTGTGCAGGTGGTGCGCGAGGCGCGTGAACAGAAGGCGAAAAGCCAGGATTTCACCGACCGGGTGATCGGGCAGTACTACGCCTATGCGGTCGTCGGTCTGACGCTGCTGGCGATTGTCATTCCGCTGCTCTTTCTGGGGTGGGACCTGAGCACGACCCTCTACCGCGCGATGACGCTGATGGTGGTGGCGTCGCCGTGCGCACTGGTGATTTCGATCCCGGCGGCGCTCCTCTCGGCGCTGGCGGCATCGGCGCGCGGCGGGGTGCTCTTCAAAGGCGGGCGCCACCTGGAA
>DAOTWI010000671.1:0-3945 GCA_034436075.1 Roseiflexus sp. | reverse complement strand
CCGGGTCTAATGCGCAACGGACAATTGCTGCCGGGTTGCTGGGTGCGGCGCTGCTGGCCGGGATCGACCTGGCTGCCCGCGGACTGACGACGCTGCTGCCATCGTTGGGTCTGGTGAGCGAACTACCGGCAGGCGCGCTTCTGATCGTGGCGAGCATCGTGTCGTTGCTTGTTGCGCGCATCAGAAAGTGACGAATCGGTAAAGAGACGTGCTATAATCGATCCACCGCTGAGAGGTTTATCAACAGAAGCCTGAAAGGGGCCTGGAAACGGAAACCGCTATGGCAGTTGCAGATGCTGTTGATCGCGTGATGGCGCGGATGCTTTTTGTGACGCTTCCGCCGCCTGCCGAAGAAGAGGTGATGCCGGAAGAGGCGAAGGAAGGACGCACCATCGGGCTGGCGCTCGTTATCTCCGGGGTGCGCTGCACCTTGCAGTACCTGATTCTGCCGATTGTGCTGCCGCTCATCGGGCTGGCAGGCAGTTTTTCGCTGGTCATCGCGATGGCGCTGGACCTGGTGGCGCTCTGGTTGCTCATTTCGGGGTTGCGCTATCTCTGGCGCACGCGCCATCCGCATCGCTTCGACATGCTGCCGCTGTCAGCCGCCATTCTGGCGATCATTGCCGGCTCGTTCGGCTATGATGTCTGGCGATTAATCTCATGATCGCGCTCTTTCTCGTTTCCTTCGCCCTGTTGACGACGCTGTTGGCGCTGATGCGCCTGCACCTGGGAATTGCCAATGAGGACGGTTCGCACGATCCGGCGATGCCGTTCGTCATTGACGATCCCACGCTTGCCCAGGCGATCTATGGTCGCCTGAGCGCGGCGACGCCGTCGGCGTACTACACGTTCTCAATCGCCGAAGCTGCCGGCATCCGCGCAATGCTCCTCATTCCCGAAACAGAGCATCAATCCGGTTTCAGGGCGTCTATCACCCTCTTCGGTCCAGGTCTTCCCGCAGCAGGGCTGACGCCAGCGATCCACCCGGCGCCGCTGACAATTGCCGGGCACGCCTATCGTCTGATTCAGACTCACATGCCGCCGCTGCCAGAAGCCGGTATGTACCGGATAGAGGTTCGCCGCGACGCAGGGAGCGGCGTGTATTGTCTCTGCGTTGGCACGCGCGAAGGCGGGCATGCCGACGCAGCGATGCGCGCGCGGATCGAGCGCATGCTCGAGGGGGCGTGATGCGCCAGGCATGAGGGTCTGACTGAAAAACTGATGGGGGGCGTCACAGTGAGCGAAGCGACGCGATCCCTCGTAGAGCGATCAACCTGAACCTGGACAATCATCGATGCGCGGCAGCGGGCGTTGGCTCCGACAGGCTTAGCCAATGGCAGCCGCGAGGAGGGCAAAGAGGCGCTCCCGTTCATCAGCATTTGTATAACAGGACTTGCGCGGTAGTGCATTTTCCGGCTTCGCCAGAGCCTGCGGCAGCGCGGCGCTCCCGATCAAGGCAGTGCGGTGCGGCGGCAAAACCGCCGCACCGCAAAAGAAGACCAGTACCGCTCTGCCGAAGGCAAAAAGAGCCGTTGTGCGGCTCGTCCGTAAGGCGACCGCGTAACTCCTGCCATATACCAGGACGTGCCATGGCATCACGGATTGTGCATCTGACCGGCGCCGGCAGAATCGATAACACGACCAACGAGACGGACGGACTCGAACGCGCCTGCCTGGAAGTTATTGCGGTGTTGAGCGAACGGCGCGAGCCTGTGGCGGTCGCTCAGGTCGTTCACTGGATGCGGACGCATACGCTGGCGCCATCGGTTGCCCTTGCGCTTCAGCGATTGGAGCAGAAGCGCCTGATCCGGCGAGACGACACGCATAGTGTTCATCTGACGCCCGAAGGCGCTGCAATGGGCGCAACCATCCTTCGCCGCCGTCGTCTCCTCGAACGTTTCCTCAACGATACGCTCAAGGTGCCCTGGCACGAAGCATACCGCGAGGCAAAACATCTGGAACCAATCCTCTCTCCCGTTATGGAAGCGCGGGTTGAAGCGCTCACCGCGCAGGCGACCACCTGCCCGTATGGCAATCCTATTCCCGGACGCAGCGAGACGCATCCCGATGAGCAACTGCTGGTCACTACGCCGGTTGACTCCTGGTTCATTATTGCTCGCATCGACGAGGAGGCTGGCGAAGACAGCTGCGCGCTCCAGTTTCTCTGGACGCGCGGGTTGCGCCCCGGAACGCCGCTCATCCGGCGCCCCGACGCGCACGACGGAATCGTCGTGCAACGCGCCGACCGGCAGTTTGTTGTTTCGCGCCGCATCGCGCGCTTTCTCTGGGGGCGCAGCAAACTGTGACTCACAAAGCGATCAAAACCCGGACCATCACGCTGGCGCCTGTGGAGCGGCTGGCGTTGGCTTCGACAGGCTCAGCCAACGCCAATCACGAGACGCTCAACACGGGCAAGATTGGTCAATGTCAGAATGATCTTCCTATCAGATGCTGACCGGCAGACTCCTCAGCCCGCGCAGCCAGGTGACCGGTTTCCACTCCGGTTGATCGGTCGCCAGGCGTAGCGCCGGCAGATGCTCCAGCACGTGGCTGAACGCGATCCGCGCCTCAATCCGCGCCAGCGGCGCGCCCAGGCAGTGGTGTATCCCTGAGCCAAAACCCAGATGCGGGTTGGGATGGCGCGTAATATCGAAGCGGTCCGGGTCGGGAAAATGCGCCGGATCGCGGTTAGCGGCGCCAAACATCAGGCTGATCTGCTGCCCCTGCGCGATCCGCTGCCCCGCAATCTCAAAGGTTTCAGCGGCAAACCGCGGCGTCGAACGCTGCACCGGGCTTTCGTAGCGCAGCATCTCTTCGATGGCGGATGTCAGGTGTTCCGGGCGGCGGCGAAGCAACGCCAGTTGCTCCGGGTGACGCAGCAGCGTCAGCAACCCGTTGCCGATCAGGTTCACGGTCGTTTCGTGACCGGCGATCAGCAGCAGAACGCACATCCCCAGCAGTTCATCCTCGCTCAGACGATCCCCGGCATCGCGCGCGGCAATCAGGGCGCTGATCAGATCGTCGCGCGGCTGCTGGCGCCGCTGCGCAATCAGCGCGGTGAAGTAGGCGACCAGCGACGCCATCGCTTCCTGCGATGTGCGCGCCGCTTCCTCGCCGCCGAGCACCGAGTCGCTTCCGATCATGACCTGGTCCGACCAGACGCTGAACCGGTCGTGATCCTCGAATGGCACGCCAAGCAGTTCGGCAATGACCATGATTGGCAGAGGCCGGGCGTAGTCTGCGATGAAATCCGCTGCACCGCGATCTCGAATGCGCGCGAGCAAATCCAGGCTTATCTGTTCGATGCGCGGTTCGAGGCTTTGGACGCGGCGCGGCGTGAACGCATGGCTCGCCAGCCGCCGCAGCCGCGTGTGGTCGGGCGGATCGCGCTGCAACATCGCCCGGTCGAGCGGGGTCAGACTATCGGGCGGAGCAATGCGACTCGTATCCTTGAAGATCGGCGCGGTGTGCAAAATACATGTCACGTCGTCATAGCGCGCAACGCACCACATGCCGCCGGGCGCATTGCTGTGCGACAGCCAGAAGACCGGCGTTTGCGCGATCAACCGCCGGTACGTCGGGTAAGGGTCGGCAAGGAACGCAGGGCTTGCCAGATCCGCAGCAATGGAATCGGTCATATCTCCAGGTTCTCCATCCAATGCCCTGATACGTCTCACACAAAGGCGCGACGGCGCAGAGATTGTCCATGACCAACAGCCTGTACAGTCTCATGTGCGATGTTGTCTCTACATCCGCAGCACATATCCTGCCGCCTGCACCAGCGCCAGCGCCGTGACCGTTCCCGCCAGCGCCCACCAGTCGCGTTCGCGCATCTGGTGCGGGGTGACCGTCAGGAAGCGCCCGTCGAAGCCGCGCGCCAGCATTGCCTGATACACGCGCTCGCTGCGTTCATAACTCCGCACAAAGAGTTGCCCGACCATATGC
>DAOTWI010000670.1:0-7426 GCA_034436075.1 Roseiflexus sp. | reverse complement strand
GATCGGGTAGGCGAGAGGTGAGAGGCGCGAGGCAAGAGGTGAGAGGCAAGAGGCAAGAGGCGAGAGGCGAAAGGCGAGAAGCGGAGGGGGGCAGGGCGGATCGCGGGGTGCAGGCGGGAAGGTGAAAGGTCGAACGTAGGGGCGCAGCGATGCCGCGCCCACGGCGCACGAGAGGCAAGAGGCAAGAGGCGAGAAGCGGAGGGGGGCAGGGCGGATCGCGGGTTGCAGGCGGGAAGGTGAAAGGTCGAACGTAGGGGCGCGGCGATGCCGCGCCCACGGCGCACGAGAGGCAAGAGGCAAGAGGCGAGAAGCGGAGGGGGGCAGGGAGGGTCGCAGGTTGCGGGTGGGAAGGTGAAAGGTCGAGGGTTGGATTGCCCCTTCGTGCGCCTTCGTGTCCTTGGTGGATGGGAGCGGCGAGAAAGGTTCTCTAACCCCGACCCTCCAGGTTCCTGGCGCTCATTCCCCTTCTTCGCCCCGCTGCGTGGTATACTAAAGCAACCCGAACGAGACATCCGTTCCTGGAGGAGGGTTTTTTGTGAGTCGGCGCCCCGATATTGTGCTGCTCGTGCTGGATACCCAGCGTATCGATAGACTCTCGTGCTACGGCTATTCCCGCCCAACCTCGCCCCACCTCGATGAACTCGCCGCCGAAGCGACCCTGTTCCGCCGCGTGTTCGCCGCTGCACAGTGGACCATCCCGTCGCATGCGTCGATGTTTACCGGTCTCTATCCGTCGGAACACGCGACGCACCAGTCGTCAGCGGCGCTTCCCACAAGCATTCCGACGCTGGCGGAGCGCCTGCGCGAAGGCGGGTATATGACGGCGGCGTTCTGCAACAACCCGCTGGTTGGCGTGGTGAACAATGGTTTGCGGCGCGGCTTCGAGAGTTTTCTGAACTACAGCGGTCTGCTGACCTCGCGCCCCAACCAGGCAGGCGCGCATCCAGGGCTGATCAGCCGGTACCGCCAGTGGTTCAAGGGGCGTCTGGCGGAGACGCTCACCCGCATCCAGGATTCATTTGCGCGATCCGAGGCGATGCTGGAATTCGCCTTTACGCCCTTGATGGTGCCGCTGTGGCAGACGGCGCTCAGTTTCAAGGGCAACACCCCCAAATCGCTCAACGATGCGGCGCGTTTGCTGATCGAGCGGCGCGGCGTAGAGCGCAACCAGCCGATCTTCGCCTTCATCAACGTGATGGGAGTTCACACGCCGTACCATCCCGACCGCCGTATGCTCGAACGATTTGCGCCGGAGGTGATCCGCGACCGCGAAGCGGCGCGCTATGTACGCCGCTTCAATGGCGACGTGTTCGGCTGGCTGGCGCCGTTCTCTGGCGCTGACGAACGGTATCACCACGTGCTCAGCGATGTGTACGACGCTGAAGTGGCCACCCAGGATGCGCATATCGGCGCTTTTCTGCGGCGTCTGCGCGAAAGCGGCGCGCTCGACCGGACGTTGCTCCTGGTGTGCGCCGACCACGGCGATCACCTGGGTGAGAAAGGTCTCGTCGGGCATACGGTGTCGGCATATAACGAACTGGCGCACGTCCCGCTGATGGTGCGCGATCCGTTCGGCGACTTTCAACGCGGCGCCGTGGTTGATCACACTGTGTCGTTGCGGCGCGTCTTCCACACGTTGTTGAGCGCCGCCAGGCTTGCCAGCGGCATCGAGCGCGACCGGTCGCTGGCGCAGTCGCCAGCATCCGATCCCGATGGCGGCACGGTCTTTGTCGAAGCGGAACCGTTGCAGAATGTGCTGGGGATCATGCTGCGGCGCCAGCCGGAACTCGCGCGCGCACGGCGGTTCGACCAACCGCGCCGCGCAGTGATCAGCGGCTCATCCAAACTGATCCAAACCGGCGATGATCACGTAGAGTTGTACGACCTGGACGCCGATCCGCGCGAAACGGTCGATCTGGCGGCGATCCTGCCGGAGCGAGTCGAGGAACTACAAGAGCGTCTCAGCGCATTTATGCGGCGCGCCAGCGCCGTCGCGCCGCTGATCCGGCGCGCCGAGGGCGTGGACGATCCCGCCGTGCAACGGCGGTTGAGAGAGCTGGGGTATCTGGAGTAGGGTCTACGGCGTCTGCTCTCTAGAGAGGCAGGTAGATAATCTAGCGTTCGATATCCGCAATTGAGCCTGCCGTGGCTATCAGTTCAAGATCACGTATCGCCTGTCCAATCGAGATCGTTTGCTGATGCGCATAGATCACGCTGCTGAAAGCGATGCCTGTATGCAACCGATGGGCGGCTTCCGCCAGAAGATCATCATCGAAGGTGACAAGCGCTCGACCGAGTGCAAGCGCGCGATCAAGCAGTGCGGCGTCTTCCAGCGCATGTGCGCCATCCTCATATGCCGTCAGCACGTCCACATTGCGCAGGCGCAGTCCTATCGTGATCGCACGAGGCACGTGGTGATCCATGTATAGTTTGATCGACACGTGTTATGTCTGTGATTTCAGGCGCTCTATGAAAGGCGCGACAGGCGTTGTCTGACGCAGGTCGGCAACGCGCGCCTGACGACGAGCAATGTCCTGGTCGATCTCAGTCTTGTGATCCCAGTAGTAGGCAAGTGCGGAGTAGATCTGTCCGAGCGAGAGATAGGGATGCTGAAAATGCAATTCCTCAGCGCTCCAGCCATACGCAATTTGATCAAGCACCAGTTCGACGACTTTCATCGTCGTGCCAGCAATGCAGGGTATGCCCTCGTCATCAATGACAATATGCGGATAGGCAGTTGCAACCATTGACATACGGCTTCCTTTGACTCACACCTAAGCGCCATTATATCAGTTTTGACCGGTTGCTGTGAGGTGCAGCGTCTGTTGTCTGCGACTCTCACCTTCGTGGTTCTCATGCTACAGTGAGAACTCTGGTATACTTCGCGGGGAGATGCCTTCGTTGCTGACGCTCCTCGCAATGACAACGGCTTAGAGTTATTCAAATATGTATTCGTTGGCATATGTACCCACCCGTTGACCCCGTTATCATCCAGCTCGGTCCGCTGACGCTGCGCTGGTACGGCGTGCTGATTATGGCCGGCGTGATGCTGGCGGCATGGATCGGGAGTCGGCACGTCGAGCGACGCGGGTTCGACCGCGACTCGGTGTGGGACCTGTTGCTCTGGGTGCTTATTCCCGGGCTGATCGGCGCGCGCCTCTACTACGTCTTCATCCAGTCGCCGCGCGGAGCGGAGGGGCTTGGGCGCTTTCTTGCCAATCCATTCAGCATTTTCGCCGTATGGGAAGGGGGGTTGCACATTTTTGGCGGGTTCATCTTCGGCGCGCTTGGACTATGGGCATTTGCGCGCGTTCGCAAGGTTCCGCTCCTGGTCTATGCCGACGCTATTGCGCTCGGTCTGCCGCTCGGTCAGGCGATTGGACGATGGGCGAACTTTATCAACCAGGAACTGTACGGTCCGCCGACGACTCTGCCGTGGGGGTTGCGCATCGACCCCGAGCATCGCATCGGTCCTTACCGCGATCTGGCGGCGTTTCCCGAAACAACGCGCTTTCATCCGCTGTTTTTCTACGAATCGCTCTGGAACCTGATCGGCTTTGCGCTGATCTTCTCCATCTGGCGGCGCTACAGTGACCGCCTGCGCGACGGCGACGTGCTGCTCATGTACCTGATCTGGTACCCGCTGGGGCGCTTCTTTATCGAATTTCTGCGCACTGACTCGTGGTTCTTCCCTGGAACGCCGTTCAATGTCGTGCATGTGCTCTCGTTTGTCGCAGTCGTCGGTGCAGCTGTTTTGCTGTATCGGAGGCATGGTCAGAGGCAAGAGACGGCGGTTCACGAAGATTGAAAGGTTGCACGTAGAGCCGTTGCAATGCAACGGCTGTAACGCAGGTGAGAGGCAAGAGGCGGCGGCTCAAGAAGATTGAAAGGTTGCACGTAGAGCCGTTGCAATGCAACGGCTGTAACGCAGGCGTGACGCAAGAGGCGGCGGTGCACGAAGATTGAAGGGTTGCGCGTGATAAGGTGCGAAGGTTGAAGGTTCCAGGTGTTGAACGTTGAATGGTACGCATTGAACGAGATTGACAGGCGCTTTGGTTCTTGGTTCTTAGTTCTCAGTTCTCAGTTCTCGGTTCTCAGTTCTCAACATACAGTGACACATCCTCGACTACTTATCATCGGTCTCGATTGCGCCGAACCATCGCTGGCGTTTGATCGCTGGCGCGCCGATCTGCCCACCCTCAGCCGCCTGATGGCGGAAGGAGTGTACGGCGAATTAGAGAGTTGCATCCCGGCAATCACGGTGCCCGCCTGGAGTTGCATGATGAGCGGGCGCGATCCGGGAGAACTTGGCGTCTATGGTTTTCGCAACCGCGCCGACCGCTCCTACGGGCGCATGGTCGTCGCCGACAGTCGCGCGATTCGATTTCCGCGTTTGTGGGATATCCTTGGTGAGGCGGGATGGCGCGTTGCTGTGATCGGCGTGCCTGGAACCTACCCGCCGGCGCCGGTCAATGGCGCGCTCGTCTCATGTTTCCTGGCGCCTTCGACCAATGTGGAGTACACCTTCCCGCCAACCCTCGCTGAACGGATTACTGCCTGGACCGCAACTGCAACGCCAGGACATCCGTATTTGCTCGATGTGCCGGATTTCCGCTCCGACGATAAACAGCGCATCATGCGCGACATCTATGCCATGTGCGACCAGCGTTTCGCGGTTGCAACGGCGCTGCTCGACGAGGATCGCCCTGACTTTCTGATGCTCGTGGATATGGGGGTCGACCGCATCCATCACGCGCTCTGGAAGCACATGGACCCGCGCCACCCGCTGTTTGTTCCCGACTCGCCGTTTGCTGACGCCATTCGCGCGTACTACCGCCACGTGGATGCGCGGATCGCCGATCTGCTGGCGCGTTGCGGTCCCGAAACGGCAGTGCTGGTTGTGTCGGATCACGGCGCGCGCCCGTTGATGGGCGGAGTGCGGATCAACCAGTGGCTGATCGAGCAAGGAGATCTGGTCGTTCCAACGCTGCCAGGCACACCAGCGAATCTTGATCAGGTTGAGGTTGACTGGTCGCGCACGCGCGCCTGGGGCGCGGGCGGCTACTACGGGCGTATCTTTCTCAACGTGCGCGGGCGCGAGCCGCAAGGGGTCATTCCACCAGCAGAGTACGAACGGGTGCGTACTGAACTGGCAGCGCGTCTGGAAGCCATGACCGGACCCGATGGACATCCGCTCGGCAACCGCGTCTTCACGCCACAGCACCTCTACCGCGCGGTGCGCGGCGTCGCGCCTGATCTGATCGTCTACTTCGGCGATCTCGGCTGGCGTGCAGTGGGAACCGTCGGCGGCGAGGGCATATTCACCCAGGAGAACGATACCGGTCCTGACGACGCCAATCACGCGCAGTACGGCATGTTCATCTGGCGTGACCCGCAGCATCCCGGCGGCGGACGGCGACTCGACGGGGCGCAGATTTACGATATACTGCCAACCTTGTTGAGCAGGTTCAACCTGCCGGTTCCCGCCGGGCTGCGGGGCACGACGCTGGATATGTAATGGAGGACGGTTCATGCCACTCATTCCGCCGTATGGTGGTCGTTTGATTAATCTGCTGGTTTCCGGCGAGGATCGGCGCGCGCTGATCGATGAGGCAGCGCGCCTGCCCTCGATCCAGATTTCGGCGCGCGCGCTGTGCGATCTCGAATTAATCGCAACGGGCGGCTTTTCGCCGCTCGACCGGTTTATGGGGCGCGCCGACTACGAACGTGTGCTGCACGACATGCGGCTGGCGGACGGTACGCTCTTCCCGATGCCAATCACGCTGCCGGTTGATGGAAAGGCGCTGGCGCGCCTCAGTGATCGTGTGGCGCTGCGCGATGCGCGCAACGAACTGATCGCCGTGATGGACATCGAAGAGGCGTTTTCCTGGAATGCTGAACAGGAAGCGCGTCTGGCGCTCGGCACAACCGACCCGCGCCATCCGCTTGTGTCCGAAATAAGCACATGGGGCGATACATACATCTCCGGTGCACTGCGGGTGGTGCGCCTGCCGCGCTATTACGATTTTGTGGAACTGCGCCGCACCCCGGCTGAGGTGCGTTCGATTCTGCACGAGATGGGGGCGGAGCGGGTCGTCGCCTTCCAGACGCGCAATCCGCTCCACCGCGTCCACGAGGAACTGACGAAGCGCGCAGCGGCAGAGGTTGGCGGCGCGTTGCTCATCCATCCGGTCGTCGGGTTGACCCGCCCCGGTGACATTGACCATTACAGCCGAGTGCGAATCTACCGCGCGCTGGTCGAGCGGTACTACGACCCGCAGCGCACGTTGTTGAGCCTCCTGCCGCTGGCGATGCGCATGGCTGGTCCACGCGAGGCGCTCTGGCACGCGATTATCCGGCGCAACTTCGGCGCCACTCATTTCATCGTCGGGCGCGACCACGCCGGTCCGGGGCTCGACAGTCGCGGCAAGCCGTTCTACGGACCCTACGATGCGCAGGAACTGGTGGGGCGTTACGCCAATGAAATTGGCGTCACCATGGCGCCATTCCGCGAGTACGTCTATCTCCCCGACACCGACGAATACGTTGAAGAAACCGCCGTGCCGTCAGGCGCGCGCGTCTGGACGATTTCGGGCACGCAGGTGCGGGAGGAGTACCTGGCGCAGGGCAAACTGCTGCCGGAATGGTTCACGCGCCCCGAAACGGCGGCCATCCTGGCGCAGAGTTACCCGCCGCGTCACCGTCAGGGGTTCTGCATCTGGTTCACTGGACTCAGCGGCGCGGGCAAATCGACGATTGCCGAGGCGCTGGTGGCGATGCTGCTGGAGCGCGGACGCCAGAGCACGCTGCTCGATGGCGACGTGGTGCGCACGCACCTGTCGAAGGGGCTTGGGTTCAGCCGCGAAGATCGCGATACGAACATCCTGCGAATCGGGTTCGTCGCCAGTGAAATCGCGCGGCACGGCGGCGTGGCGATCTGCGCAGCGATCAGCCCGTACCGCGCGGCGCGCAACGAGTGCCGCAAAATGGTCGGCGACGACCGCTTCTTCGAGGTGTTCGTCGATACGCCGATCGAAATCTGCGAACAGCGCGACACCAAGGGCATGTACGCCCGCGCCCGCCGCGGCGAGATCACTGGCTTCACTGGCATCGACGACCCCTACGAGCCGCCGGTGGCGCCGGAAGTGCACCTCACGACAGTCGATACCACGCCCGACGAGTGCGCGCGACGCATCGTGGCGCTGCTGGAAGAACGCGGGTTTCTGACTCGATCAGGCTAATGGCGCGATCAGCCTGTAATAGGGCACGGATGCGCATGGATTGATGCGGCTTCATACGGATTGGAACGGGCGGATATGTGATTGTCGCCGACGCGTGGCAGGGGCGCCTCTCGTGGGCGTCCGCCGGGGGCAGGCACGGGGACCTGCCCCTACAATGACGGCGGCATTCGTTGTAGGGGCGCCCC
>DAOTWI010000669.1:0-4816 GCA_034436075.1 Roseiflexus sp. | reverse complement strand
CGTTCGACATCGCCGACGACCTGTTCAACACGGAGCGATGCGCTGGTCAGTTCCTGATCCAATGCTGCGACCTGCGCCTCCGCCTGAGCGCCCTCATAACGGCGAGCAGCCAGCGCCTCCTGCGCGGCAACCAGCGATTCGGCGGCAGTCGCGCGCTCGCGCATCAGGCGTTCGCGCTGATCATCGATCTGCGCTATCTGGCGCTGGACTGCGCCAAGCGTTGCACGGATCTCCATCATAGTGCGGTGCGCCTCGTCGAGCGCCTGGCGTAATGCGGCGCGACTGGCGCTCCGTTCGGCGCGGCGTGTTTCGTGTGCGCCATACTCCTGCTGAACGTGTTCCAGCCGTTGTTCGGCGCTGGCGAGTTGCGCTGCCACCGATTCCTGCTCGGCGCGTTGTGTGGCGCGCTGATGGTCGAGGTCGCGCAGCGCGCGCTCCTGATCCTCAATCTGGCGGGTCAGCGCCGTGAGTCGCTCGTGCCCGACCGCCAGCGTGCGCTGGACGGTCTCTGCATCGGCATGCAGGGCGCTACTTTCGGCGTGCAGCGCGCCGATGCGGTTGCGGACGCTCTGGATCTGCTCGCGGATATGTTGGAGCGCGGCGGAAGCAGCAGCAATGTCCGTCTGGCGCGCGGCAAGCGCTTCCGCCAGCGACTGAGCGGACTGTTCGGCGGCGGCGCGCTCTGCCTGTGCGGCATGCCACAGATGAGCGTAGTGCCTGCCGAGCAGCGCGTGGAGTTCGGCAGTCAGATCGCGATGGGAGCGGGCAAGCGCCGCCTGGCGCTTCAGCGAGCGGAGGCGTGGTTCGAGTTCCGTGAGAATATCGGCGCAGCGCGCGACATTCGCGTTCGTCTCGCGCAGGCGACGTTCCGCATCGGCGCGGCGTTGCTCGTAGACGCTGATCGCCGCTGCGTCCTCGAACAGGCGCCGGCGCTCAAGGGGGCGGAGATTGAGCGCCGCGTCGACCAAACCCTGATTGATGATCGCATACGCGCCGCTGATCGGCGCGGCGACTTCCTGCACATCGCGCAGCCGGACGCGCTGGCGATTGATGAAATACTCATTGTCGCCGGAGCGCGTTGCGCGGCGGGTGATGGTCACTTCGCCGTATGGCGCAGGCAGGAGGCGATCACTATTATCGATGGTCAGCGAGACCTCAGCGAAGCCGGCAGGGGCGCGCCGCCCGCCGCCGCTGAAGATCAGGTCGTCGGTGCGTTTGCAGCGGAGCATGCCGGGGTGCTGCTCGCCGAGCACCCAGCGAATAGCATCAACGAGGTTCGACTTGCCGCTGCCGTTGGGACCGACCACGGCGGTGACGCCGGGCTGAAACTCGAAGAGCGTATGCCCGGCGAATGTTTTGAACCCCTGGATTTCGAGGCGACGCAGATACATTGGTTTCGACGCAATCGCAAAATTGGGGTGATATTATACCATCATGACTCTTGACAATCTGTTCATCTTGACAGAAGATGTACCCGCAGAGTAATATAGCATGTACTCAATCACACGTTAGCGCATGTTTGAGCCCGTGGCCACAGCCCGGCAGAGGGCTGTAGCATGCTGCACCTTTACAACTGAGCAGGAGGACGTTGTGCAATGGCTCGTATGGGCCTTGCCTGCGCTGGTGATCGGACTTGCCATTGGCGCAGGTATAGGCATTCTTATCTACAAAAACAGTGTTCAGAGCCAGATTCGGCAGATCGAGGCGGAAGCCCGGCTGCAACTGGAAGCGACGCGATCTGAGCAGAAAGATCTCATTCTGCGCGCAACCGATGAAGCGCTCCGGCTTCGCACCGAAGCCGAGGCGCAGATACGTGAAGCGCGTGCGGCGCTTGCGAAGCAGGAGGAACGGCTGCAACGGAAGGAGGAGAATCTCGACCGCAAGATCGAGGGGCTCGAACGACGCGAACGCCAGCTGCAGCAGCGTGAGCGTCAGACGGAGCAGCTCCACCAGGAGGCTGAACACCTGCGGCAGCAGCAGCGCACGGAACTCGAGCGCATTTCCGCATTGAACCAGGAAGAAGCCCGCGCCATCATTCTGAAGCGTGTCGAAGACGAGGCGCGTGACGAAGCGGCGCGCCGCATTCGCGAGATTGAAAAGAATATGCGCGAAGAGGCGGACAAACTGGCGCGGAAAGTGATCAGTATGGCTATTCAGCGGTGCGCCTCGGAGTATGTCGCCGAGGTGACGGTTTCGACCGTGGCGCTCCCCAGCGAGGAGTTGAAGGGGCGCATCATCGGGCGTGAAGGGCGCAACATTCGCGCATTCGAGCAACTGACCGGGGTTGATATTATTGTCGATGACACCCCCGAAGCAGTCACGCTCTCGTGCCATGATCCGGTGCGACGGGAAGTGGCGCGCCTGGCGTTGATCAAATTGCTCAAGGATGGGCGCATCCATCCGACGCGGATCGAAGAGGTTGTCAACAAAACGCAGCAGGAAGTCGATCAGGTGATGCGCGAAGAGGGCGAACGGGTCGCCTACGAAGCGAATGTCCAGGGATTGCACCCCGATCTGATCAAACTGCTGGGGCGCTTGAAATATCGGACGAGTTACGGGCAGAACGTACTCCAGCATTCGCTGGAGTGCGCCCTGCTTGCGGCGCATATTGCTGCTGAAATCGGCGCAAACATCAATGTGGCGAAAACTGCCGCGTTGCTGCACGACATCGGGAAAGCAGTGGACCATGAAGTGCAGGGACCGCACGCATTGATCGGCGCCGAGATTGCGCGTCGCCTCGGAAAATCGCCAGCAATCGTGCATGCGATTGCCGCTCATCATAATGATGAGGAACCACAAACCGTCGAAGCCTGGCTGGTTCAGGCTGTCGACGCCATCTCCGGCGGGCGCCCCGGAGCGCGCCGCGAAACGCTCGACCTGTATATCAAGCGCCTCGAAGCGCTTGAGACGGTGGCGACGTCATTCTCTGGCGTTCAACGCGCCTTTGCTGTTCAGGCCGGACGCGAAGTTCGCGTGATGGTGCAACCCGACGCCATCGACGATCTCGGCAGCATTCATCTTGCCCGTGATGTTGCCAAAAAGATCGAGGAGAGTCTCCAGTATCCCGGCCAGATCAAGGTGACGGTTATCCGTGAGACGCGCGCGGTGGACTATGCACGTTGATTCGGAACAGCGCGAGGCGCCAGGACGCCTCACGGCAGGAGCGGCCCCGGCGCCGACCTTGCCGCACGGTCTCTCCGTAGCTGCTGCGAGGCGCCGCCGTAGGGCGCGCGTCTCGCACTGCGACAATCCTGGTGCTGTCATTCCAAATCTACCAGCTGGCGCATCGGTCCGGCGCCCAACCCATTCGGAGGAGGCACGTATGGCAAGCAATCTTTCGCACTCCACACCCGCCACTCGCGCCGTCGGCGCGCATAGCGCCGACGTGGTTGAACGACAAGGCGCTGAGGTCCTGAAGGTTTCGACACGCTCGCGTCCAAGCGCCGTCGCTGGTGCGATTGCCGGTGTTATTCGCGACAGCGGCATGGCGGAGGTGCAGTCGATCGGAGCAGGCGCGACCAATCAGGCAATCAAGGCGGTGGCGATTGCGCGCAGTTATCTCAGTGAAGAAGGTATTGACATTGTGTGCACCCCTTCGTTCATTGATGTCGCCATCGACGACGAAGAGCGCACAGCGATCCGCCTGCTGGTTGAGCGGCGGTAGGAATGGGACGGGTGCGCCATACGTTCTTGCGGCAGCAGCGTGTGGTAGATGAAGGCGTGCAACGGCGTTGGGACGCCCGCTGCCGCACCCAGGCGCACCACCGCGCCGTTCTGCGCGTCGAGTTCCGATGGACGGCCCGCCAGAATGTCGCGTTGCATGGAGGCGGTCGTTTCGTAGGGCAGGCTGTCGAGTTGCGCCAGCGCGGCGGTGACGGCGCTTTCGTCCAGGGCAACGCTGCGCGCCTGCGCAACTGCGACGATTTCGCGCATACCCTGGACGAAGAGCGGGCGCGTTTCCGGGAGTTCGCGCAGTATCCCCATTGGCGCTCGTGTGACCGCTCCCAATCCGCTGGTGGTCGCCCCAAACACGAATTTGCGCCAGACTTCTGCGTCGATGTCTGCCGGGATCGTGACCCGCACCCCCGCGCGCTCCAACCAGTCGCGCAGCGCGTCGACCCGCGCGGTGCGGCGGTTGTCGCGTTCGCCGAAGATGATGAGCGGGTTGATGCCGGAGTGACGCACCACCCCCGGCGCAATGCGCGCCACGAAAATGTAGCAGATGCCGTTCAGGGCGTGCGCTTCCCCCAATGCCTGCGCCAGCCGATCCGAGGCTTCGACGCCGTTGAGCAATGGCACGACGCCGGTTTCTGGTCCGATGAGCGGGCGCATCTGCTCGATGGCTTCGTCGAGTTGCCAGGTTTTGGTCGCAACCAGTACGATATCGACCGGACCCACGCTCGATGGATCGCCGGTTGCCTGAACCGGCGCAATCCGGGCATCGCCGGCGATGCTTTCGATCTGAAGTCCGCGTTCGCGTAATGCCGCCAGGTTGTCGCCGCGCGCGATGAAGGTCACGTCAGCGCCCGCCTGCACCAGCCGCCCGCCGAAATATCCGCCTACTCCGCCAACGCCGACGATTGCGATGCGCATAGTGTGCTCCTGAAGAACCGAGAACCGAGAACCAGAAATTAGGAGTTAGGAGTTAGGAGTTAGAAGTTAGAAGTTAGGAGTTAGAAGTTAGGAGTTAGAGCCGCCTTCCGCCTTCCCACCTTCAACGTGCACCTTCCCACCTTCCACCTTCCCACCTTCCCACCTTCCCGCCTTCCCGCCTGCCACGTGCGAAGACGTTGCGCCGCCCCGCTGACGACGTTGC
>DAOTWI010000668.1:0-4881 GCA_034436075.1 Roseiflexus sp. | reverse complement strand
CATGCGGCGCGGCGCCATTCCGACGAGCAACTGGCAGCGGCGCCAGCGCGCAAACGCCTCGCCGAACGCCGTGAACGCCCCTTCATCGGTTCCAATCGCTACTTCCGCGGCCGGGTTGTTGCGGCATTGCGCGCGCTTCCGCCTGGCGCAACCCTCCCGCTCGACGACCTGGGACCGCAGGTGCGCCCGGAGTACACGCCCGACGATGAAGCATGGCTCACAGCGTTGATCCGTGGGCTGGAACGCGATGGTCTGGTTGTGTGGAACGAGACTGGAGTGCGGCTGCCGGAATAGCGCGACGCGCCACCTGTGCTATAATGCAGGGCTATGAGAACCGCCATTGCCATCAATCCGCGCCACGCCGCTCACGACGAGCCGCGCCACGTCGAACAGGCAGCCCGCCTGCACGCGATTACCGCCGCCCTGAATGCCAGCGGTTTGCGCTCGTCGTTGCTCGACGTTCCGGCGCGCCCGGCAACCGAGGAGGATTTGCTTGCGGTCCATACCAGGCAGATGATCGAACTGGTGCGTTGGTCAGCTACACGTCCGCGTTCGTGGATTGATCACGATACCTATACGACATCGGCAAGCTGGGACGCTGCCCTCATGGCAGCCGGGACGACGATCGCGCTCGTCGAAGCCGTCGTTGGCGGGTCGGCGCGCAATGGCTTCGCGCTCGTGCGCCCTCCGGGCCATCATGCGACACCTGCCGAGTCAATGGGTTTTTGCCTGTTCAACAATGTTGCAGTTGCCGCGCGCTATGCTATCGACCACCTGGGCATCAGGCGGGTGGCGATCGTCGATTTCGATGTGCACCACGGAAATGGCACGCAGGACATCTTCTACGAAGATGATCGCGTCTTTTTCTGCTCGACGCACGCTTCGCCGCTCTATCCGGGCACCGGCGCCGAACGTGAGATTGGTTCGGGCAAAGGGCGCGGCACGACGCTGAACCTGCCGCTGCCCCACGGAGTCGGCGACGCCGGGTTTGCCCGTCTGTTCGATGACGTCGTCATCCCGGCCATCCGCCGCTATCGCCCCGACCTGATCCTGGTCTCCGCCGGGTACGATGGTCACTGGGCGGATCCGCTCGGTCCGCTGACGCTGTCGGTCGCCGGGTATGCGGCGCTGACCAGGCGCTTGATGGAAGCGGCGGAAGAGGTGTGCCAGGGACGAATTGCGCTGGCGCTCGAAGGCGGCTACAATCTGCGGGCGCTGGCTGCTAGCGCGATGGCGTGCCTCGATGTGCTGGCAAACGAGAGCGCCGTGGTTGACCCGCTCGGTCCTGCGGAGGAGCCAGAGCCGGATATTTCGGCGCTGATCGCCCGCATGCGCCAGAACCATCCCTTGCTTGCCGGTTCGAGCGTTTCTTGAGCCAAGTCTGGATCGTTGCGCCTCCGCGCCTTTGGGTAAGCGTATTCGACAGATACTCATATGAGCATTGCAGTCATCGACTATGGCGCAGGCAATTTGCGCAGCGTGGTGCGCGCACTTCAGCGCATCGGCGCAGCGCTCGAAGTCACCAGCGACCCGGATGCTGTTCTTGCCGCACCCGCGGTTGTGCTGCCTGGCGTCGGCGCAACCCGCGATACAATGCAGAGCCTGGAACGCCTGGGGCTCGTCGCTGCCATTCACGAGGTCATCGCGCGCGGGACGCCGTTCCTCGGCATCTGCGTCGGTATGCAGGCGCTCTGCGACGAGAGCGAGGAGTTTGGTCCGCATCCCTGCCTCGGCATTGTCGGCGGCGCGGTGCGACGCCTGCCGTCCGATCTCAAAGTGCCGCAGATCGGCTGGAACCAGGTGCACTACATGCCGCACACCGCACAGCACCCGCTCTTCGCCGGGATCGATGACGGCAGCGATTTCTACTTCGTTCACTCCTACTACTGCGACCTGACCAACGAGCGCGACATCGCTGCTACAACAACCTATGGCATCGCCTTTCCCAGCGCGCTGATTCGCGGCAATCTGGCAGCCGTGCAGTTCCATCCCGAAAAGAGCGGTCGCTGCGGGCTGCACCTTCTGGATAACTTCGTCAGATGGGCGGGTGTGGCATAATGGAAATCATCCCGGCTATCGACATCAAAGACGGGCGTTGTGTGCGCCTCTATCAGGGCGATTTTCAGCAAGTCACGGTGTACGACGCCGACCCGGTCGCGGTGGCGCAGCGCTGGATCGAGCAGGGCGCGCGACGGTTGCACCTGGTCGATCTCGACGGCGCGCGCAGCGGGCATCCGGTTCACACCGAGAGTATTCGCGCAATTGTGCGATCGATCAGCGCCCCTGTGCAACTGGGAGGGGGGCTTCGCAGCGTCGAAGCTGTCGAACGCGCGCTCGATCTGGGGGTGCAGCGCGTCGTTCTGGGCACGGCAGCCGTCAAACAGCCCGACCTGATCGCCTGCCTTGTCCAACAGTTTGGTGACGCCATCGCCATTGCCATCGATGCGCGCAATGGCATGGCGGCGACCGCCGGATGGACGGAGACCGCCGCCGTCAGCGCCATCGACCTGCTCGAACGCATGGCGACACTGGGAGTCCGGCGCATCATCTACACCGACATTTCGCGCGACGGCACCCTCTCCGAGCCGAACGTCGCGGCAACCGGCGCACTTGTACGCCCCGGCGGTCCCGCGATTATTGCATCAGGCGGGATCAGCGCGATCGAACATCTGCGTCGCCTGGCAGCGGTTGGCGTCGAGGGCGCGATCATTGGGCGCGCGCTCTACACTGGCGATCTGTCGCTGCGCGAAGCGCTTGCAGCGTTGCAATGAGGAGACCGTATGACCAACCCCGGCAAGCCAGGCGGTTCTGCCAGCAAATACGACGAAGAGCGTCTCCGCGCCGCTGAGCAGTCGCAATTCGTCTATCTGCAGGGACAGATCGATGAACTGCGGCGTCTGCTGAAAGAGCAATCGAACAAGTACGCCTGGGCGATGGAGCAGGTCCGGCGCGTAGAGGCGAATGTCGCCCAGATCGAGGGATTGCTCGACCGGCAGCGCCAGGAGATGACCCAAACGCTCGATAGCTACCGGCGTGATATTACGGCGCTGCGCAAAGAAGTGGCTGGCGCGATGGTCAAAATCGATGAGGCGCTGCGCCCGATGCGCGACATGCAGGCGCAGATTCAGCAACTCGGCGAAGCGCGCCGCCAGGACCGCGACGCGATTGCGCCAATCTTTGCCCGCATCGACGATCTGGAACAGCGGGTCGCTTCGTGGAATGCACAGATCAAGGAAGCGGAGGAGCGCCATCGCTCGCTTGTTGCACGTCTCAATGAACTCGCAGCAGCGGACGAAGCGCTGCGCGATGAGATGCGTCGCCTGCACGAGGATGTGCAGATTGAAAAGCAGAGCCTGCGCCGCCAGGCGGTTGAAGCGCAGCAACTCGTCGCCGATATCCATCCAACGCTTGAGGCGCACGCCAGCCGCCTCAACCGTCTTGACGAGATCCGCCAGCATATTGACCTGTTCGCCGAACAATTGCCGCCGCAGATAACCGCACTCGGCGAACGAATCAACGAGATTGCCGGCGACATCAAGCGCGTCGAGCGCATCTCGACCGAACGGTTCCTGATGAATCAGGAGCGGATGGAAGAGATCCGGCAGCAACAGGATGAAAAGATCACCTCAATCGAGGAAAATGAAGAGCAACACCTCCGGCAGTTGCACGCCTGGCTCGACCGCATCGACGCCTGGCTGCGCGAACTGGAACAACGCCAGAACCGCACCGCCAGTCACCTCGAGCACGTTCAGCGTGAGAGCCTGAACTACCTGGCCGACCTGGAGCGCCGTGATCTGCGCCTGATCGAAACGCTGCTGAATGCATTGCGCGCCCAGGCGGACGAGATTCATGCCGAACAGGTGGAACGCGGTCGCACGCCACAATAACACCCAGAGGCGCGTGTGGAGAAGCAGTATGCTGAAACGTCGCATCATTCCATGTCTGGATGTCAAGGCGGGTCGGGTGGTCAAAGGGGTTGCGTTTCTGAACCATCGCGACGCCGGTGATCCGGTTGAACTCGCAGCCGCCTACGACGCTGGCGGCGCCGATGAACTGGTGTTCTACGATATTACCGCCAGCAGCGACGAACGCGACATTATGGTCGATGTGGTTGAACGCACTGCGGCGCAGGTGTTCATTCCGCTGACAGTCGGCGGCGGGTTGCGCACCGTCGAGGATATGTACCGCATGCTGCGCGCTGGCGCCGATAAGGTGTCGATCAATACCGCCGCCGTGCTCACTCCGCAGTTGATTGAAGATGGCGCGCGACGTTTCGGCAGCCAGTGCATCGTGCTCTCGATTGATGCCCGGCGGGTCAATGCGCCAGACGAACCGCCGCGCTGGCAGGTCTTCACCCATACCGGACGCAACCCGCGCCCAACTGGTCTCGATGCCATCGAATGGGCGCGACGCGGCGTTGCGTTGGGGGCGGGCGAGATCGTCATCAACAGTATGGACGCCGATGGCGTCGGCGGCGGGTATGACCTCGATCTCTTGCGCGCCATTGCGAATGCGGTCAGCGTGCCGGTCATCGCCTCCGGCGGCGTCGGTTCCCCGGAGCACATGTACGCCGGTCTTGTCGAAGGGCGCGCCGATGCGGTGCTGGCAGCGTCGATCTTCCACTTTGGCGCGTACACCATTCAGGAAGTCAAACAGTATCTGGCGGAACGCGGCGTGCCAGTGCGGATGCCGTTACAGGTTGAAGGTTGAACGTTGAACGTGGGAACGTGAAGGCGCGGGGCAAGAGGCGAGAGGGGTGCAGGCGGGACGATAGAAGGTCGGATTGCCCCTTCGCGCCCCTTCGTGTCCTTGGTGGAAAGCAGGAGCGCGAGGCAAGAGGCGAGAGGCAAGAGGTGAGAGGTGGCATTGCCCCTTCGTGCC
>DAOTWI010000667.1:0-1524 GCA_034436075.1 Roseiflexus sp. | reverse complement strand
CCGCCCGCCGCTGATGAATTGCAGCGCCTGACGATTACGGTCAACGATCTGCTGGCGCGGCTGGAGGAACTGTTCAATCATCAGCGCCGTTTCATCGCCGACGTGTCGCACGAATTGCGCACGCCGCTGACGGCGATGCAGGGCAACCTGGAGGTGCTGGCGCGCGGCGCTGCGCGCGACCCGCAGCTGTTGAGCGAGTCGCTCGATGATATGCGGCGCGAGGTTGCCCGCCTGATCCGCATGGTCAACGACCTGCTCCTGCTGGCGCGCAGTGACGCCGGGATTCAGATCCGGCGCGAGCCGGTGGAACTCGATACGCTCCTGCTCGAAACACACCGCGAACTGCGCCCGCTGGCGGGTCAGGTGCAGTTGCGCATTGGCGACGAAGATCAGGCCATCGTGATTGGCGACCGCGACCGCATCAAGCAGGCGCTCCTGAACCTGGGCATTAACGCGATTCAACACACGCCGCCAGGCGGCGTGGTCACGTTGAGCCTCGCCATCCGCGATGGTTACGCCGCGCTCAGCGTCGCAGACACGGGATACGGGATTGCGCCGCAGGATCTGCCGCACATCTTCGATCGCTTCTACCGCGCCGACCGTTCCCGTTGCCACAATGGCGGCGGCGCGGGGTTGGGACTGTCCATCGTCCGCTCGGTGGTCGAAGCGCATGGCGGGCAGGTGCTGGTTTCCAGCGAACCAGGCAAAGGGAGCGCGTTTACCATGCTGCTGCCGCTCGAGCCGCGACCGGATGGCGCTGCGCTGCTGGCGCCTGACTTGACGCTCAACGGCATTCCTCAGACAGCGGATACGGTCATGGATCGTTCGCCCGGCGACTGATGGAGTTCGATTAAATATTCCGCTGTCCGCCTTGTAGCCCGGCGACTGAAGTCGCGGGCTACGGGAAGCGAAGCCCGCCTGCGCGGGCTAAACCGGGCATACCGGATTATTTGCTCATAAGCCGCGGGTTGCAGGATGTGCAGCCCGCCTGCACAGGCGATAGCAGTCGATAGCGGATTATGTGCTCAATAACCATGATCAACCGGGCATGTGGTTGCACTGCTGGCGCTGCTGTGCGAAAGTCAAAGATGGTTGCGCTGGCATTATGGACTCTCCTGTCGTAACGCTGATTGAGCGCAAGAAGGAACTCGCTGCCAATGAGAACCTGGACTCATTCCCAACAATTGCTCGAACGCGCGCGGCGTGTGCTCCCGGCGGGCGTGACGAGCAATGTGCGCGCCGCCGAACGTCCGTTCCCCCTGTTCTTTGCACGCGCCGAAGGCGCCATCCTCACCGATGTCGATGGCAATGCCTACATCGACTACGTGCTGGGGCAGGGTCCGATGATCCTGGGCCATTCGCACCCCGCCGTCCTCGCCGCCGTCGAGCGGGCGATGCGGCGCGGACAACTCTTCGCCGGGCAGCACGAACTCGAGATCGAGGTCGCTGAGACGCTGACCCGCCTGATCCCCTGCGCCGAGATGTGTCGCTTCGGCGTCAGCGGTTCGGAGTTGGTGCAGGCGG
>DAOTWI010000666.1:0-7728 GCA_034436075.1 Roseiflexus sp. | reverse complement strand
GCCCGGATCGCGGGGGCGGCAGGTCACCCGGCGCCGCGCGCGTGACCGTCACCGCGACTGGCGCGCCAACACGCCTGACACCGCCCGGCTCATCGGCGCTGCGGGGTCGCCCGGCGCCGCGCATGACCGTCACCTTGCAACGCTTTTGCTGATGTACCGCTCGATTGCGCCGTGCAGTTACGTTGCAATCGAGAGATGCGCCAGGCGATGCATGCTCTCGCGCAACGTTGCGTACATGTCGCGGTAAATGGCGTAGACCTCATTGTACCGCGCAACGGTGCGTTCATCAGGCGCGGTCGTCGTTGTCAGCGTTACGCAGCGTGCCACGGCGTCATCCACGTCCCGGAAGACCTCTGCGCCAACGCCAGCGAGCAGCGCCGCGCCGTATGCCGGTCCCTCTTCCGCTGCCAGCGTCGCCACCTCGGTCGCGTAGATATCCGCCTGCAACCGTCGCCAGAGCGGGCTTTTCCCTCCGCCGCCGGTGGCGCGGATCTGATCCGGCGCAATGCCCAGGTTCCGCATAATCTCCAGTCCATCGCGCAGGGAGAAGACCACCCCTTCCATCACCGCACGCACCATATGCGCCAGCGTATGGCGCGCCGTCAACCCAACAAATGCGCCGCGCGCCAGTGGATCGAGGTGCGGCGTGCGCTCGCCGCTGAGATAGGGCAGGAAGATCAACCCTTCGGCGCCAGGTGGAACGGATGCCGCCAGCGTGGTGAGATCGTCATAATCGAGGTTCTGACCGGTGATGGCGCGTAGCGTATCGCGGAGCCAGCGGAACGAACCGCCAGCCGCCAGCGTCACCGCCATCAGGTGGTACCGTCCTGGCACGCTGTGGCAGAAGGTGTGCAGGCGTCCCTGCGGATCGAGCGCGATCTCGTTGGAATGGGCAAAAATAACGCCGCTGGTGCCGATGCTGCTGCTGACGATACCAGGCTGCACAATGCCTGAGCCAACCGCCGCCGCTGCATTGTCGCCGCCGCCAGCGACCACTGGCAGACCAGCGGGCAACCCGAGGTCCGCAGCGACGGCGGGGATCAACTCGCCGGTGACTTCTGGACCCTCGAAGACGCGCGGGAGCCAGGCGCGCGGAATGTCGAGCGCCGCCAGAATCTCGTCGCTCCAGTCACGGCGGCGTAGATCGAGCAGCAGGGTTCCGGCGGCGTCGGCGGCATCGGTGGCGCTGCTGCCGGTCAGTTTGCGGCGGATGTAGTCTTTAGGCAACAGCACCTGCGCGACCCGCGCATACTGTTCTGGTTCGTGGTTGCGCAGCCAGAGGATCTTGGGCGCCTGGAACCCGGTGAGCGCCGGATTTCCGGCAAGGTCGATCAGGCGTTCGGCGCCGACGCGCTGCGTGATCTCAGCGCACTCCGCCGCAGTGCGCTGATCGTTCCACAGCAGCGCCGGACGAATAACCTGATCCTGTTCGTCGAGAAAGACCGATCCGTGCATCTGACCGGTCAAGCCCAACCCTGCGATCTGTTCTGGCGCGACGCCAGCCTGCGCCACGACGGTGCGGAGCGCTTCGCACGCGCCGCGCCACCAGTCCTCCGGGTTCTGCTCGCTCCAGAGCGGTTGGGGCGTCGAGAGGGGATATTCGGCGGTTGCGACCGCCAGAACCCGGCCGTTTTCATCGCAGAGCAACGCCCTGGCGCCAGTGGTGCCGATGTCGAGGCCAAGAAGATAGGCGGGCATGTGCATGTTCCTTGCAGGTCAGCGAGGTTCCTGCTCAGAATCATACCGTGTTATCGCATATCGTCAAGGCGTTGGTTGCTACCGCACGACCATCGGCACATGGACAAAGAAAAAGCGCGACACACGCACCGATAGGGTTGCAGTTCCAACCGCCCCTTCAATATCGGAGACGCGCACGGTAACAGTATAGACTCCTTCTTCCGCGTAGTCGTGGTTCAAGATAAAACGCTTATCGCTGGAAAGTGCGAGTGGCTGCGGTCCGCTGCCGTCGCCGTAATCGACGGTTGCATTCCACGAACTCGCGGCGACCTCTTCAATGTCGGTAAACGACCCTGTACCAGCGAACGCATTGCCCAGACGAACCTGACCGGGTGCGTTAATGGCGACGACCGGCGGCGCATTGACGACATTCACGGTGTGTGTTGCGCGTGTGGTTGACTCAGAGTCGCGCGCTGTTACCGTGATGGTATATGTTCCGCTCTGCTGATACTGATGGCTGAACGCAAAGGCGCCGTCGGGCGATGGCGTGAGCGACTGTGCTGGCGCGCCGTCGCCGAAGTCAATCTGAAGCGAGATGTTGTCATTCTCGGTGTCGAAGAATGACCCGCCGCCGTTGTATGTGGCGAAGATATGTGTTGTCGCCGGATTGCTGGCATTGAATGTCACTGTCGGCGGGTCGTTGACAGCGCGAACCGTGAATGAGGCGCTGGCAGTCGCATTCTCGGAGTCGCGCACTGTCACGGTGACCGTATATGTCCCGCTTTGTTGATAGGCATGATTGAATATGAATGATCGATTCGGGGCGGATGCGGTGGTCTGCGCCGATGCGCCATCGCCAAAATCGACCATAAGAGTTAGCGTTTCGTCTTCGACATCAAAAGACGAACCACTGATGCTGAACGGCGCCAGAATATGGGTTGTCGTAATGCTGCTCGAAATCGTGATCTCTGGCGGATCATTGACCGGCGTCACGGTAATTGTTGCGGTTGCCGTTGCACTGCTGTAGGCGCTGGTTCCGCCGCCGCTGCCGGGATTGATGCCGCGCTGACCGTTGGCGAAGCCATCGGTGCGATCCCACGCGCGATAGGTGATGTTCGCCTGACCGAAGAAATTCGGCGCCGGGCGGAAGCGCAACCGCGCCGATGGTTCGAGCAGCAGCGTGCTGGTTGGCGTCACTGTGCCGACATCCAGCCAGGAACTGCCGTCGAGCGAGTACTGCCAGGTTCCATTGCCGCTTGCGCCGGCCAACGCCATCCCTGCGGGAGGCGCATCAGGATCGGGATCGGTGACCATGCCGCTGAGCAGTGCGCTCACCGTCGTTCCGGGGTTGCTGGCATCGGGAACATCTTCAGGAATGGAAGGGAATGTGTGCGGCGCCGGGTTCAGCACCGGCGCATCGTTCACGGGGGTTACGACGATATAGATGGTTCCGGTATCCTGGCCGTCGGCGCTCGAAACGCGGAAGTCGAACCGATCCGCACCGTTGTAGTTCGCCTGTGGCGTATAGCGGCGCGTGGTTCCCGATCCGCTCAGCGTTCCGCGCGACGGGTTGTTGATCGGTGCGATCGTCAGCGGGTTAAGGAACGGCGTCGAGCCGGTCAGCGTGATCGTGATTGGCGTATCTTCCGGGGTGACGATGACCTGATCGTGGGCATAGGGCGCATCGACCCGTTCGACTATCAATGCCGGACCGGGCCAGTTAATCTCCAGATGATGCCCCTGGCGATTGGTCCATACCCCGAAAAGATTATCCCCCTGGATCAGCGCCGACACCGGCACATCGCGCCAGTCGAAACTCCAGTGATGGTCGGCGCCGATCGGCGGTGTTGCAACGGCAGGCGGCGGGGCATTGACGTTGACGATGGGAACATCGTTGATCGTGATGCGATCGCGCACATTTGGCTCTTCCTTGGTCTGATCGCCTGCCCAGGTATGGATGATCATCCGCGCCGACGCAGCGCCAGCCGGGTCGTCAGCAATCGTGATGGTGGTCGTCAGCGGCGGAGTCGCACTGCCCATGTTGCGCGGACCGAAGTTCCTTGGCACGCCAAACACCCGTTGGGGCGGACTGCCATGGTCGTGCGAGGAGGTGTACATCCGCACCTGGCGCCCGCTACGCTGGAACCAGACGGTGCGCGCGGCGGTCATCACCGACCCCCCGTCGCTATCGGTGATCCGCGCCATCAGGCGCACCGGCAGCGGATTGCCATTCGCATCGACCTGATCCGGTATCCAGGTGGTGTTCCAGACCACGCGGTAGACGTTGCCGTCGCGCACTGCCCAGCCGATATGGCGTTGCATCTGGGTGCGCACCAGTTGATACTGCCACTCGCGCAGCACGCCGTTGCCGTCCCAGTCGTAGTCGAGGTATTCACCGATCACATCGACTCGCGCAATTGTCCGGCCCGCGGGAGGGGTCGCCTGGACAGTAATCTCTGGCATCTCGCCAATGGTTGCATTCTCTGCGGGTGAGGTAATGCTGCCGTCCGGCGCGGGAATGCTCCCCGGCGCATAGTACAGCCGGGCAGTAAAGCCATAGATATAGGTTGTGCCCCAGCCAAAGTTTCCAGGACACTGCGTATCCTGCCCGAGTTGGTTGTTGTGCGAAATGTTGAAACGGAAACGGTTCTCGCCATTGCGCAGCTGGCTCAGGTCGAGCGGCAGCGTGCGCCCCAGGATGGTGCGAAAATAACACTGCTGCCGGGCGCCGGGAGGAACATTCTGGATCGGCGGCAGCGGTTGCCAGTCATTTTGCGCATTGACGCGAAAATGCTGGCGCGTGCCGATATGCCCGCCCCAGTATTCGACCGCCAGTTCCGCCCGCGTGGCGCCGGCGGGGTTGAATGTCAACCCGGCAGAACGCTCTGCCGGAATATTGTTGCACGATGCCGGGTTCGATGGTCGAAAACAGAGGGTCAGGCGCTGCGGAAATCCGAACTCGCGGAACACATCGCCTGGTTGCAGTTCTCCAGGAGCGCTCTGCGCCAGTGCGACCGGTTGGTCCAGATGCGTGACGGAGCCTGCAAGCAATCCGCCAAGAGTGACAACAATCAGGGTCCGCACCATCACCCAACGACGCACACAACACATCATCGCCTCCTGGCATAGACGCTGATGCAGCGCTCACATGGCGCCGTCTCCCGCCTATATTGAATACTCTCCATTGCACGCGACAATCGCACTATACGCATTCATTGCACGCTTCGTCAATCATTCTGAAAAGATCGTTATCCAGATCGTCAGAGCGGGAAATCGTGTGTCCTGACGCGATAAAAACCAAAACGCGCCGCATTGCAGCGCGTTTTGAGGTGAACAAATCGTTATTTTGCCGGGCTGCTTACCGCACGCCGAGGAGCAGTTCGTTCGTCAGTTGATCGAGGCGCTCATACGCCAGCCCGCGCCGTCCGAGCGCAACACGATCAAACGGATGGGCTTTGAGCGCGGCGGCTTTCTCACGGCTGTAGCCGCCCTGGAACGGCGCCATCGCGCCGTCGTCGGCGGTGATTTCCGCCAGCAACGCCTGGATGTCGGCGTCCTCGTCGAAACGGCGCGCCTTTTCTTTCAAGATCAGGTAGGTGCGCATACAGCCGCGCGCAAATGCTTTGACCCCCTCGTAATCCTCAGTGCGGTAGGCGTGCGCGTCGAAGTGGCGGCTCCCCTGATAGCCGACGTTCTCCAGGAAGCGCACCAGGAAAAACGCCGCTTTCAGGTTTACCGCGCCAAAGCGGAAGTCCTGGTCGTAACGCCCGATCACCTGGTCGTTCAGGTCGATGTGGAACAGTTTGCCCGCGTCCCACGCCTGTGCGACGCCGTGCAGGAAGTTCAAGCCAGCCATCGTCTCGTGGGCGACTTCCGGGTTCAGCCCGACCATGTCGGGGTAGTCGAGCGTGTTGATGAACGCCAGCGCGTGTCCCACGGTCGCCAGGTAGATGTCGCCGCGCGGCTCGTTCGGTTTCGGTTCGAGCGCAAATCTCAGGTCGTACCCCTGGTCTTTCACATAGGCGCAGAGGAAGTTGATCGCCTCACGGTAGCGCTTCATTCCCTCCAGCGGGTCTTTGGCGGCGTCGCTCTCCACCCCCTCGCGTCCGCCCCAGAAGACGTACACGTGTGCGCCGCATTCAACGCCCAGGTCGATGGCGTGCATGGTCTTTTGCAGCGCATAGGCGCGCACCTTCGGGTCGTTTGACGTAAATGCGCCATCTTTGAAGATGGGATCGGTGAAGAGGTTGGTCGTCGCCATCGGCACAACGAGGCCCGTCTCCTGCAATGCCGCTTTGAACTCGCGCAGAATGCGGTCGCGGTCGGCTGGCGTTGCATCAATCGGGATCAGGTCGTTGTCGTGAAAGTTGACGCCATACGCGCCAACGTCCGCCAGCAGATGGACGATCTCGACCGGTGACAGCGGATGGCGCACCGGCTCGCCGAACGGATCGCGCCCGACGTTGCCGACCGTCCAGAGACCGAAGGTGAACTTGTGCTCAGGTTTGGGTTCGTACATGTCGCTCATAGGATTACTCACTTTTGTGAAGGCGGGTGTACCCTCCAGGACTTCCATCACTGTCGGTGGTTGCGTGCGAGTTCGTGTGTCAACAGGAAGACCACGCACCCACCGTCATTACGAACGAAGCGTCCTTTGATCTGCGGGCTGAAGCCCTCGCTCAGGATGTGCAAGCCCCGCAGGGGCTTGCACGATCTCAGCCAGGGCGTATGATTGTTGAGAACCTGCACGAGCCTGCGCAGGCGGGCTTCGCATCCCGTAGCCCGCGGCGTATGGTTTTTGAAAAATATCTCGGTATCGCCACGTCCTGCCCGCGCAGGCGGGCTTCGCTTCCCGTAGCCCGAGGCTTCAGCCGCCGGGCGGAAAGGCGGATAGCGGCATAATTATTCAAAAACCATCAGCCGCCGGGCGCAGATCAATACGTTTCGCCGCCGCCGTCGAACCGCAGCGTGGCGGGCAGCGTGCGCGCATGGTCGATCCAGGCGCTTACCTGCGCCAGCGATGGCACGCGCTTGACCAGGCTGCGTTCGATGTTGGTCGCTGCCAGGCGTTTGTGCAGGTCTTCCGCCTGGCGGTGCGCCAGATCGGGTACGGCGCCGACACCCGCTTCCACCAGTAACCCGGCGTAGTCCCAGCCGATGCCATGCACCCGTTCGAGGTCGGCGCGGAACAGCAGGGCAAGCAGCGCCGTTTCGGTCAACCCGGAAACGCCAGTCATCTCGGCTCTGCCAGCCGGATCAGCGCCCCGGATGAGCAGATCATTCGTTGTGTCGATGCCAATCGTGCTGAGGCGGGCAATCACATCCGGTTCGAGTCCTTCCACCTGCGCCAGTTTCATCCTGTCCTCCTCTCTCCTGGTTGTCATATGCCCGGATGCCAGTTCCGTCTCCGGAACGCATCCCCTGGCGCCCCTGCGCCGCGCGTATGATACCAGGAGTCAGGAAGACGGCGGCAACGGGCTGGTTAATGTCCAGCCACCGTCGATAACGAGCGTCTGGCCGGTGATATGCGCCGCTCCCGGCGACGCGAGAAACAGCAGCGCCTGCGCGACATCGTCGGGCATGCCGACGCGCCCGGTTGGCGTGATGCTGTTCCAGTGCGCTTCATACTCCGGGTCGCCGGCGCGGTTGCGCTCATTCAGAATGGCGCCGATGCCGAGCGCGTTGACGGTGATGCCGTAGGTTCCAAGCTCACACGCCAGGGTCTTCGCCATGTGACGCAACGCCGCTTTGCTGATCCCGTAGGCGCTCAATCCGGGAATCGCCTGCACCCCGGTCACCGATGCTGAAAAAACAATCCGCCCGCCGTCGCCCTGGGCGATCATCTGGCGCGCCGCCGCCTGCGCTGCGAAGAACGATCCTTTGACGTTCAGGTTGAAGAGCGTTTCCCACTGTTCCTCGGTAGTATCGAGGAAGGGCGCGCTGATCGTAAGACCGGCGTTCGCCGCCAGAATATCGACGCGACCGAAGGCTTCCACCGCGCGCGCGATCAACGCCCGGTTCGCCGCAACGCTCGACAGATCGGCGTCGAAT
>DAOTWI010000665.1:0-2195 GCA_034436075.1 Roseiflexus sp. | reverse complement strand
GGCAGGCGATGAACCGGGTTCAGCGCCAGAACATACCGGCGGCTGGCGCGACGACGGGCAGGGCGGCGCGTGGCAGCGGGAACCAGTAGCGGCGCCGCCCGATGCTTCGCCAGCAGTGCAGGCATCGAAACTGCCACCGTTGCGGATTGTCGGGCAGATCGCCCAATCCTACATTGTCGCCGAGTCGCCGGATGGGATGTACCTGATCGATCAGCACGCCGCGCACGAGCGGATCACCTACGAGCGCCTGATGGCGCAGCGCGGCGCTGGCGTGATTGAAAGCCAGGAGTTGCTGATGCCGCAGGTGGTCGATCTGCCGCCGACGGCGCAGGATGTGCTGCTGGCTGCCGCCGACCGGCTGGCGGAGTGGGGGTTTCTCGTCGAGCCATTTGGGCGAAGTCTGCGCATTCGCGCTATTCCGGCGGTGCTCTATCCCGGCGATCTGGCGACGGCGCTGCTCGAAATCGCCGATCACCTGAGCGGTCGTAGCGGAACGACGCCGCACGACTGGCGCGAGGCGATGCTGATCACGCTCTCGTGCCACAACTCGGTGCGCGCCGGGCAGACGCTCTCGTTCGACGAGATGCGCGGGTTAGTGCTGCAACTGGAACGGTGCACATCGCCGCGCACCTGCCCCCACGGTCGCCCGACGATGATTCTGCTGACGACAACCCAGATCGAGCGCCAGTTCGGCAGGATTAAGTAGCCGTCACGTCGCCCCAGAGGTAGGCGGCAATCTGCGGCGAAAGGGTGATCTGTCGATCATCGCGCTGAAGAGTGACGCCGTACACCGGCGAGTTGTCGATAATGGCAAATTGCTCGCCCGGAACCAGATGGCTGTTCTGCAGGTAGCGGATCAGCACGGTATCCTCTTCCGCCTCTTCAGCGATGCGCCGCAACGTGAAAACGCCTTCCGGCGCCGCCTGATCGAGGCGCACCGTCCCGGCATAGACTGTGCAGCGGCCAGGGATCGGATTGCCGTGCGGACATGTGGTCGCCTCGCCGACAAGTTCTTCGATCCGCTCTTCCAGGCGCGGCGAGAGCGCGTGTTCCAGGCGCACCGCTTCCTCGTGAATTTCGTGCCACTGCAACCCCATCACATCGACCAGGAAGCGCTCCAGGATGCGGTGCCGCCGCACCATCGCTTCCGCCAGGCGAAGCCCTTCGTCGGTCAACGAAATCTCGCCGCGCCCGTCGCGCACAATATAGCCGCGATCCTCCATGCGGCTCACCATATCGGCGACGGTCGGAGGGGTGACGTGCATCCAGTCCGCCAGGCGCGCGCTGATGACCGGTTCGCCGCGCGTTGCCAGGTAGTAGATGACCTCCAGATACTCGCGCATCTTTTCGGTTGGTCCGGAGTCGCCCGGCTTGCGCCGCGCTCTGGCATGTCGAGTTGTGTCAGCCATCATCGTTTCCTTGCCTGATGATACGTTGATTATAGCAGAAACGAGCCGTCAGCGTCGCGCCTGATACGCCGCACCTCAATGATCGCCTCTGGATTGATTGATCCGTAGATGTGCGGGAAAAGCGGCGCCGGGTCTGCGCCGGCAGGCTGCTCCCAGCGCACCGGCGCGGTCAGTTTTGCCGCGTCGACGACCAGCAGCACGAAATCGCCCGGGGTGTCTCGATAGATCGCATTGGCGACGTGCGCCATCAGTTCTTCGCCCTCGGTGCAATGCACAAAGCCATCGACGGCAAACTCCGCCGGGACATACGGCTCGTGTGCGGGCCATGCCTCCCAGCGTTCAGCGGGCGCCATGTGGAACATGACCCGTGCGCTCATGACCGCTCCAGTTCGTTCAGCGCCGCATGCACCGGCGCCAGCGCGGGCGCCAGGCGCAGAAACGCTTCGCGGTAGATACGCTCGTACAGTGCGGGCAGCGCCTCATCGGGCGCGACGGTCCGCTCATGCACCTGCAATGCGCCGACTGCTTCGTCCTCGCTGCGATAGACGCCTGCGGCGATCCCGCCGAGCAGGGCAGCGCCCAGGGCGACGCTTTCGTCCATATCCAGCACCTGGATCGGTCGCCCCATGACGTGCGCCTTGATGCTCATCCAGACCGGCAGGCGCGTTCCGCCGCCGATTGCCCGGATCGTCCTGGCGCGCACCCCCAGCATGCCCTCGATATGGTCGAGCATATGCCGCCACTCGAACGCCAGCCCTTCGTAGACGGCGCGCGCCAGCGCCGCCC
>DAOTWI010000664.1:0-1718 GCA_034436075.1 Roseiflexus sp. | reverse complement strand
GAGAGCGGCGCGGCGCAGAGCCACAGCGCCGCCACAAGCAGCGCCAGGAGGACAGAGCGCCGGCTGAGCCTGTTGAAGCCAGCGCCCACTGCACCAGTCAGGCAGTGTGAGCAATCCTGTAAACGTTGCATAGACGCATTATATCATTGTGTCTGGAACTGCCAGGAAACCGGCGACAGTACTGTTAGCAAAACGGGATCGTGCTATACTGCCGGGCTATGACCACGATCAAGGAACTGAGACATATTCCGCTTTTTGCGGCGCTGGACGATCAGACGCTGGCGGACGCAGCGCGCTACATGGAGCCGCGCACCTATCGTCCTGGCGAATACATCGCCTACGAAGGCGAACGACCAGCGGGGGTGTACTTTGTGCAGCGCGGCAGGGTGCGCTTATCACGCACCGCGCCGGATGGTCGCGAGCAGGTGCTGGCGATGGTTGGCGCCGGTGAGAACTTCAATGCCGTCGCTATCTTCGACAACCACGGCAATCTGACGACGGCGCGCGCAATGAGCGTCGTTCAGTGCTTCATATTACCGGGAGATGCGTTGATCATCCTCATCCGCCGCCACCCCGACCTGGCGCTGGCGATGCTGCGTGAAATGGCTGGGCAACTGCGCAGCCTGGCGGTGTTGGTCGAGGACCTGGCGTTTCGGTCGGTGCGCGAGCGACTGGCGCGCGAACTGTTGCGCGAGGCGCGTGAAGGCGCCGCTGAACTGACCCATCAGGAACTGGCAGAACGTACTGGCACGGTGCGCGAGATCGCTGGACGTGCATTGCGCCAGTTGGCGCAGGAAGGGCTCGTGCGGCTGGAGCGCGGGCGCGTCGTGGTGCTCGATCCGGATGGGTTGGCAACGATTGGCAATGGCGAGTGAGGCAAGAGGGTTGAAGGTTGCGGGTGGGAAGGTTGCAGGGGTTGGAAGCCAAAGCCTGCGCAATGCAAGTACGTCCATTGACGGGTTGAAGGTTGCAGGCGGGAAGGGGGCAGGTGGTGCACGTTGAACGCTTCACATTCCGCATGGAACGGTGCAGCGGGACGGTGGAGCCACCGCACGTTTTTTGAGCGCACAAAGGCGCAACGTCAGAAAGGAACGTAAAGGGGCAGGGTCATGCAGGTTGCGTGTCCCACGCCGCATATTGAACGTGGGAAGCCCCCCTGATCCCTGCCCCTGAACCCTACAATAGCGGAGCGCTCTCCTCCCGTGCAACGAACGCCATATCACAACCCGAAGAATGCGCGGTTCTTCTCAATGTAGCTGTGCCACTGCTCTGGCACCGAGTCATCGGCGAAGATTGCCGACACCGGGCACTCCGGCTCACAGGCGCCGCAGTCGATACACTCTTCGGGATTGATGTAGTACTGGTCCTCACCCTCGTAAATGCAGTCCACCGGGCAGACCGCCACACACGCCGCATCTTTCACGCCAATGCACGGTTCCGCGATGATATACGCCATATCTGTCTCCTTTAGCGCAGGGAAGATATTCCATCGCCTGCCATCATACCACGCTCGTTTCAACTTTTCTGTGACTTTAGTTCCACAACACGGCGCGTTATGGCGGCCTACCCCCCCGGCGGCTGAAGCCGCACGCTACGGGAAGCGAAGCCCGCCTTCGCTGGCTGGATCGGGCAATACCCGATTAATTTCTCAAAAACCATAAACCGCGCCTCGGGGCGCGTGCGCGCCGGGCGTCGGCCTGCGCCGACGCTCTCCCACC